>JANOEF010000147.1:0-4821 GCA_031413075.1 Acidobacteriota bacterium
TACAAATTCGCCGAAAGCACCAATACTGGTTTCCCATTTCCGACCCACGGTTTCAATCGAGTGCCGGCTGCCCATCCTATTTTTTTGAAAACGACGACGGACATTTTTATGGCTTTCCGATCCTCGAAGGGAAGCGCATTGACCAATACAAATCGTGGTCACATCATTTTTGATAAACTGAATCGTATCATAAATGGCCATCCCGGCCGTGATTGACCCACCGGGCGAATTGATATACAAATTAATGTCGCGCTCCGGGTCTTCGGCTTCAAGAAAAAGCAGTTGGGCCACGATTAAATTAGCAACCATATCGTCAATCGGAGTGCCGATAAAAATGATGCTATCCTTTAACAAACGCGAATAAATATCAAAAGCTCTTTCGCCACGCGAAGTTTGCTCGACTACCATTGGAACTAACATATTTCTTTAAATCTTTTCCTTGTAATTATTTGAATTGTCGTGTTTAAGAACTTAGTTAAACTTAAAGGAGATAAGTTGTTGAATTAACACTTTTTAGTTGCGTCAGACGTATTCTACAACTTATCACTCAAAAAGCAAATTCAGATTTCAAATTTAGGTTGTTAGTCTTAGCGGAACTTCTAAACTTCTAAACTTCTAAACCTCTAAACTTCTCCCCCCCTAAACCCCTGCTACTCGCTTTTCTTACGAGTTTTCTTTTCTTTCGGTTCGGCTGATTTTTCCTTCTTTTTCTTCACCGGCTTTTCAACTGCAACTTCATCAGTTTGTGCCGCAGCTTCAAGCGCAGCTTGTTTTTCGTCAATCCATTCACCTTGGGTGATTTTCGCTTTTTCAACTAAAACTTCTACCGCTTTCCGACTTCGCAGACGATCTGAGATACTGACTTCGCCGCCTTGTCGGGTCAGAGATTCACGAACCTCTTCGGCGGTGACCCGATAATAAACAGCCATCTTTTCAATTTCTTCGGCAATTTCGCCACCTGTCACTTCAACATTTTCAAGCTCGGCAATTTTTTCGAGGAGCATTGCTCCGCGGACGTCACGCTCAGCCTGCCCTTTCATTTGCTCATATGCCATTTTGATAAAATCCTGCTCCAATTTGTTCAAATCCATTCCCTGGCGAGCCAAATCATTTGCAAAATTCTCTAATAAAGTCCGAGCTTGGATATCAATCAAGGTATTTGGAACTTCGATTTGGTGACTGTCAATCAAATTGGTCAAAACCTCATCACGGACTTTATTGTCGGCTTCAAGTTTGGCCATCATCTCCAGATCTTCGCGCAACTTTTTACGTAAATCTTTCATTGAGGCAAAACCTTCTTCTAATCCTTGCGCCCATTCGTCATCGGCCACCGGGAGTTCGATAACTCCGACGCTTTTAACCTTTGCTTTGTAGGCGATTTTTTGTCCGGCCAGTCCCGGCGAACCAAAATCATCCGGATATTCAACCGTAAATTCTTTTTCGTCATCTTGTTCGAGTCCGATCAGATTTTCGGTGAACGATTTTTTTACATCATCCTCGCCCAAGGTCAATTCCAGATTATCCGCTTTAATCGGGTCTTCTTCCGGTTTATCCACAAACACGCCTTCTAAATCAACAATTAGCGTATCGCCTTCTTTCGATTTACGGTCTTCAGCCGGGACTAAGGCGGCCCCCTGTTCTCGGCGTTCCTGAATGATTTGGTCTAGTTCTGATTCTTCGACCGGGCGCACCCGACGAGTCACTTCGAGTCCCTTATATTCGGGCGCGGCAATTTCGGGCATCACTTCGACCTGAACATGCACGCCAACCGTTTGCGTCCCGTTAAGTTTGACGTTTTCCTGATCTTTGAGGTGAATATGCGGTTCGCCGATAGGACTCAAACCGTGTTCTTCAATCGCGGCTGTGACTTGCTTAGGCAAAAGCTCGCGCAAAACCTCGTTGGCAATGTTATCTTTATAACGCAAACGGATAATATCCAACGGCGCAAAGCCTTTGCGAAACCCCGGAACATTGGTCACCCGGGCATAATGCTGACTGACTTTTTGATAAACTTGACGGACAACTTCCGCCGGAATTTCGATGTGCAACTCTTTTTGAGTCGGTGAAACTTCTTTTAATTCTGCTTTCATTGATTAAACTAAATAGCCCGTCCGAAACATTGATAATGACGGGCCAACCTCACATGTTAAAATTGCGGATTGGGGAATGCAGATTGCAGATTTTCACCTTAAATCTTTATATTCAACCCTAACTAATGCCGAGAGCGAGACTCGAACTCGCACGACGTACGTCACTGGCTCCTAAGACCAGCGTGGCTACCAATTACACCATCTCGGCTCAATTATCAAAAAATAACGAGTAATCTTGAATTTATCGGATAATCCGGCGAAAGTCTAGCACGGCTATTTTGAATATTTTTGTTTGTAATCCTCTAAACTTTTGACCACTTTAGCGTTTTCCAGCTCAATTTGTGAAACGGAATCGCGCCCCTCGATTTCCAAAGTATCGCCTTTTTTCAAGACTTTGTAGCCAACTAAGCCGCCGAGAGCCAGGACGCCGATCCAAAAAAGGTACCACAAAGCACTATAAACAAAGCCAATAATCGAAAATCCCAACAGGACGGCGAAAATGATGACAACCGCTAAGAGAATCAGTTTCAGGAGCTTCATAATCTTAAAACCTCGCTTTCTTATCATAGCTCATTTTTCAAACGGAGGCCAAAATCGTATAATTCATTGGAAAATATAATTCATTGGGAAAGGAGAAAGTAAAAAGTAAAAAGTAAAAAGTAAAAAGTGAGGAAGAAAACCTTGTGTGCAACTTTAATTGAGAAACAATATTATTGCTAAAGTATTGAAAATAAATATAATTCCTTAAATGTCGCCGAGCGACAATTTGATTTTAGCCGGGTCTTTTAAGGCACGGAAAGTAAAAACAAGGCATTTTGTCGCGTCAGCGACAAGTGAACAAACTAAAATTCAGTTGCATTGGACGCGACAGGAAATCAACTTAATCCTTACCGTGCAATAAATTACAACCTTCTTAAACTCAGATAATCGCTACGCGATATTTAAGGAAAATTAAGTTGCACACTAAGGTGAAGAAATATTTTCCACTTTTATACATTTCCACTTTTACACTTTTACAATTTAAATTTTGAGTAACTTAAAAAACGTTGCCGAGGCCTTAAACGCCAAATTATCTGGCGAAACCGAGCAAAATATTACCGATGTCACCCATGATTCCCGACAAGCGGGGCCGGGATGCCTGTTTGTCGCCATTCGCGGACTGACGCTGGATGGACATAAATTTATTGATGATGTCATGCGGCGCGGCACCGTCGGCGTAATTTCCGAATCAGAAGCACCCGCAGATTTTCAGGGTATTTGGCTCCAGGTCAAAAATGCTCGGATGGCGTTGGCCAAGGCCGCGGCCGTCATTAACGATAACCCTTCGCACAAACTGAAGCTGGTCGGAATCACCGGCACCAACGGTAAAACCACCACGACTTATCTCGTTTTTGCTTTAGCCGAAGCCAATGATGCCAAAGGCGCGATGCTGACCACCGTCGAATATCGGATCGGTCAAAAAAGCGAACCGGCCGTTCGCACAACGCCCGAAGCGAGCGACACTCAAAGATTTCTAAACGAAGCCCTGGAAGCGGGCTGCACGATGGCGACGATGGAAACTTCTTCGCAGGCAATTGACCTTCACCGTTGCGACGCGCTTCGTTTTCAAGTGGCGATTTTTACCAATTTAACCCGCGACCATCTGGATTATCATCTGACCATGGAAAATTATTTTGATGCTAAAAAAAGACTTTTCGACGGACGTTTAGGCGAAAAACCAGTTTCGAGCGTGATTAATATTGACGATGAATGGGGTGCCAAATTAGCTCAGGAGCTAAAAGAGAATGGACAACGCGTAGTAACTTTTGCCATCAACAGTCCGGCCGATTTAACCCCCGAAAATATTGAGGTTTCCCTGCTCAAAGGCACCTCTTTTTTGTTAAAAACGCCAAAAGGCAACCGCCAGGTGACTTCCCCGCTGGTTGGTAAACCACACGTTTATAATATTTTAGCGGCCACTTCAGCTTCGCTCGAACTCGGGTTTGAGCTGGATAAACTGGCGGCCGGCATCGAAACCTGTGTCGGCGCCCCCGGACGCTTTGAACGGGTTCCGCACGACGGAGATTTTGCGATCGTGGTGGATTACGCCCATTCGGACGATGCGCTTTTGAACGTTCTGAAAACAGCGAGGGAGCTAACCAAAGGCCGGATCATCACCGTTTTCGGTTGCGGCGGAGATCGCGACAAAACCAAACGGG
The DNA here is from genome assembly GCA_031413075.1 of Acidobacteriota bacterium. Classification (GTDB taxonomy): domain Bacteria; phylum Acidobacteriota; class Blastocatellia; order Pyrinomonadales; family Pyrinomonadaceae; genus JAIBCC01. Next base: position 4,289 of record JANOEF010000147.1, read on the forward strand.
CGCCGATGGGTGAGGTTGCCGGAAAATATAGCGATTTGGCGATTATTACCTCTGATAATCCGCGCACCGAAGACCCTCTGCAAATTATTTCGCAGATCGAAGCCGGTATTAAAGAGACCGGCTGTCCGTATTTGGTCGTATCGGATAGACGTGATGCGATTCAGACCGCTATCCAAAAAGCCAAGTCCGGCGATGTAGTTCTGATTGCCGGAAAAGGTCACGAAACCTATCAAATCATTGGCCACGACAAGTTTCATTTTGACGACCGGGAAATTGCCAGAGAGGCGTTGGAACGGCTCGAAGCGGAGTAGTTGGAAAAATTATGCGTAAATCAATCTTCTTTTTTGTTCTGGCGCTTGCCCTGATTTGGCAAGTCCCATCGTTTGCCCAAAACCAACCAATTACCCGGCAGGAAACCTTGCGCGGCTCAATCACGCCTGAACGCGAATGGTGGGACTTGCTTCATTACGATTTGTCCATCCAGTTTTTTCCGGAAACAAAAATGATAAAGGGATCAAATGTCATCAGTTTCA
>JANOEF010000148.1:0-2678 GCA_031413075.1 Acidobacteriota bacterium
TCGCCGCGGATCAGAACGGTCGAGCTTGATTTTGCGATCTTTAGGATTAGCTTTTTGACCTTGTCCATCTCCGGCGATACCGAAATGATCTCAGTGTCCAGTGTTTCAAGTTTATTCAACGACCGCGAGACGGTTTCGAGCAATTTTTCCCGCTCGTATGGTTTTTGAAGGTAGGCAAAGGCGCCGAGTTCTTTGGATTCAAACGCGGTATCAACCGTCCCGTGCGCGGTGAGCAAGATGACCATAATTGATTTGTCAAACGAAACTAATTCCTTGAGCAAATCAAGCCCGCTCATCCCCGTCATCTGCAAATCGGTCAGGACGAGGTCAAAATGCCGGTCGTGAATAAATTTCATGGCGGCCTCGCCCGAACTGGCGGTCGTCACGTCGTAGCCTTCGCCCGACAAAATCATCTCTAAAATCTCGCGCTGACTGCGCTCATCATCAACTACTAAAATGGATTTTCTGCTCATTTTTTCTGTCTTTTACAATAATCTGTTTTGGCGTTTTCAACCATCAACTATACAAAAATATTGCCCCTCTGACTATTCAGAAGGGCAATATTTTCATTGTTTAAGTTGACTTAGGGTTTATTCGGAACGATGCGCGGACGGGTAATTTCACGATTGACGACGATAATCACCGGTTCAAAAATATTCTTTTTAGCCTCTTCGCTCTTTTTGGAGGCGGGCTTTTTGGCGGGTTCAGATTTTGGCACATCGCCTTCGTCCGAATCTTCGCCGGCATCCTTATCTATTTGATGCGAGAGCTTGGCATTTACTTTTTGCTGCGGTTTGAGTTCGAGCGGGGCTTTGGCGAGATAATCCCGGTTGCTGTCGGTATATCGGTATCCGACGGCTTTGTAAATTTTTCCGGCGATCTCCGAAGCGAATTTTCCGCGTTCCCCGGCTCCGCGAGTGATGACCACCACTGAAAGTCTCGGATTAACGACCGGCGCGACCGAAGCAAAAAGTCCGAGCCAGGTACCCTGACCAATGCAAGAACCCGTTTTCCCGGCGATATTCATTGAATAGTCGGCGGCGCGCTTGGCCGTTCCGTAATTGACGGCACCGATCATGCCGGGCAAAACCCGCTGTAGATTCTCTTTCGGAACATCCACATCGCCTCGCTTAAATCCCCGAAAATCTGCTTTTTCAATTTTGGTTTTGGGAATCTGTGGAACGACTAACTTTCCGCCGTTTGAGAGAGCCGAAACCATGACTGAAAGTTGTAATGGGGTGACTTCAAAATCATCGCCGTGTGAATAAATGCGGGCGTTATTATTTCCGTAGGGAAGTTTTCCCCCGGTCTCGTTTTCGGCATTGATACCGGTTTTTTCGCCTAATCCGAGTGCCCGGGCATACGAAATCATCCGGGTATTGCCGATATTTGCGCCAACGGCCTGAAAATAAGTGTTATTGGAATGAGCGAGGGCATCGTCCAAACCTAATCTGTAATTTCGATTGCGAACGTTCCCCCCGGAATCAATGACGTTTTCGTTTAATCCGGCCACACTGGTCACTAATTTGATGGTTGAACAGGGTTTGAAACTTCGTCTGATTCCCCATTCCTGATTGACGATAGACAGAATTTTTCCTGTCTGAGGCTCCATTACCACTATCGTTCCGGCCCGATTGCCGAGCGCATTGACGGCTGCCCGGCGAACTTCTAAATCTTCGCCTTCGGTATCGTCATTGGCAATGTTGGTTTGTGTTTCGGTTCTCAGACCACGTTCAAAAGCAAGTTGTCTTTCACGGGCGGCTTGCTCACGCCGGCGCTGCTCGGCCAGCGCGGCTTGCCGACGGGCTTCTTCGGCTCTGCGAATCGCGGCTTGACGTTCCGCGTCCTCGCGTTTGCGCGCTTCATCTTTACGTTTTTGCTCGGCCTGTTTGGCTAATTCGGCTTTGTTCGGCTTGGAGTTTTTAGCATTTTTATCCTGAGTTTTAGCATTTTTATCCGAGGTCTGTTTGGTCTTGTCCGAAGTTTTTGGCTTTGATTTATCTTTTACAGCAGTTGTCTGGGCGGTTTTTTTAGTATCTTTCTGAGCCGTGGTTTTGCTCGGAACAGTCTTTGTCACCGGCTTTTTAGTTTGCCCTGAAACGGGGCTAACTAATGCAAAACAAACAAGTAAAACCGGGATGAAAAGAAATTCAACCGACAACTTTCTGGGGCGTAAATACATTACAGATACCTCTTATAAATTTATTTTCCGGAGAGTAACTAAGGAGAGCTAAAACACTAGATGACCAATTGATAAGTTTAGTTTGCTTCTAAGCTAAAAAAAACTATAACATTCAAATCGCTGCAACGGCAAGGAAAATTCCGGAAGAGGCAGTGTTACAATTCATTTCAATTATGAAATACGAATTACGAAATACGAATTGACACGGTTTTCAGTAAAAAAAACGCCTTAAAGGTTTTAAGTTGATTTGATGTCAACACTTTTACGTCGCTCAACAAGTTGATGGCTGGGAGCGCAGGCATCCTTGCCTGCTGAGCGCGAGAGCGCAGATCACTGCCAGATCGGGCACGACCGGCAGGCTCCCGACATCGGCACACGTCGAGCGTGAGAAGAGGCTTCGCCGCGGTGGTGATGGGCGTCTCCGCGTTGGGCGTCTTCGCGACCTTCAAAATGCCGCCGTCGCTGACGAGCCAGGCCCAGCCCGAACCGAACTGGC
>JANOEF010000149.1:0-10026 GCA_031413075.1 Acidobacteriota bacterium
TCTTGTTTGTGTTTTTTGTGTTGGGGGGTGTGGGTTGGGGGGCGGCGGCGCCCCGCCTCCCGGGCCCCCCCCCCCCCCCCCCCCCCCCGCCACTCGAACTGACGGAGGTTTTTGCCGGGCAGTCTTATCCGATTTTTTCGAGTCCATTCATAAAGGGCTGCAAAACCTCAGGAATAAGGACGCTTCCATCCGCTTGCTGATAGTTTTCCAAAATCGCGACCCAGGTCCGTCCGACCGCCAGACCCGAGCCGTTGAGCGTATGGGGAAATTCGGTTTTGGCGTTTCCGGCGCGTTTGAAACGCATATTCATCCGGCGGGCCTGAAAATCCCCGCAGTTTGAACAACTCGAAATTTCACGATAAGTATTTTGACTCGGCAGCCAAACCTCGAGATCATAGGTTTTCACCGCGCCAAATCCCATATCACCGGTCGAAAGAACGACCGTTCGATACGGCAATCCCAAGAGCTGTAAAATTCTCTCGGCATTGGCAGTCAATTTTTCGTGTTCTTGTTCGGAATCTTCGGGCACACAGACTTTAACCAATTCGACCTTTTCGAACTGATGCTGACGAATCAGCCCTCGCGTATCGCGTCCGTAACTGCCCGCCTCCGAGCGAAAACAGGGCGTGTAAGCGGTGTAATATTTCGGCAGGTCTTTGACATCGAGAATTTCGTCCGCATGATAATTAGTGACCGGAACTTCGGCGGTCGGAATCAACGCAAATTCCCTTTCATCTTTGAGATGAAACAATTCTGCCTCAAATTTCGGCAGTTGATTAGTCCCGAAGAGGGACTTTCGATTGACCATAAACGGCGGCAAAGTTTCGGTATATCCATGCTGATTGGTATGAACATCCAGCATAAAATTAACTAGCGCCCGTTCGAGCCGGGCACCTGCCCCGTTCAGAATCGCAAACCGTGAACCTGTAATTTTAACGGCCCGCTCCTGGTCTAAAATACCCAAACTTTCGCCCAGATCAACGTGGTCTTTAACTTCAAAATCAAACACTCGCGGCTCGCCCCATTTGCGAATTTCGACGTTTGCCTTTTCGTCCTTGCCAATCGGACAGGATTCATGCGGAATATTGGGCAGATTAGCCAGCAAATCTTCCATTTTGGATTCAAATTCTTTACGCCTTTCATCGAGTTCGGCTTGTTTTTCTTTTAATCCCGAAACTTCCGATTTTTTTGCTTCGGCATCATCCCGTTTCCCTGCTTGCATGAGAGCGCCGATCTCTTTGCTTGAAAGATTGCGAAGCTGGTTGAGTTTATCCGATTCGCCGATCACCCGGCGCCGCTCAAGGTCTAAATCGGCAAACTTTTCCAACAATTCGGTCGAAAAGTTACGATTATTTAAGGCCGTTCGGACTGTTTCTAAATTTTCTCTGACAAACTGTAAATCTAACATAAGTTATTAATTGTAAATGGTTAATAATCAATTGTGAATTATTCAACTTGAATTCAGGTTGAAATATCCGCTTCGCTTTCGCCGACAAATTCGGCGAGACCGATGTTTAGTCCAAAATCTCCTGCACCCGCCCGACTTTGCCATCGGTCAGACGAACTTTGATGCCGTGCGGATGATTTGATGAGTTGGTCAACAGGTCTTTGACGATGCCGATGGTTCGTTTACCCGTCCGTTGATCTTCTTTGAGGACGATCGCGACGCGTAAACCCGCTCTGATATTACTTCGATTTTGTCCGTTCATGCATTAGATTATTGCTAAATATTGAGGATAAGACAACCGGGCAGATTTGGGATATTCCGGATCAATATTTATCAACAGAGCTTTCTGATAAAAATTTCTCTTAAATGCCGCAGAGCGACAATTTGAATTTAGGCAGTTCTTTATGGTCTTTGGAAAATAAATCCCTCAATAAAAATGGTGTTCGCTGGGAGCGCGGGCTGCCAGCCTGCCCCGCCTCCAGCGAAGCGATGAGGCGGAACTGCTGAGACTGAAGATCAAGCTGAATTTTCATTCGGCAACGCCGCCTTCGACGCTTCGCGCGAATGCGGGCAGGCAGGGATGCCCGCGCTCCCAGCCAAATACAAAAGTTTTGCGACAGATTGAAAATAAAGAAACACTGGTAAATAATTGATCAGATTTGGTTTGTGGTTTTTCTTCATTGTCCATTGTCCATTGTTAATTGTCCATTGGTGCGTAGTTAGATTTATCTCAAAGACCATAATTACGAGCGATTTCGCTGGAGGGTGATTATCCAGCTTTACAAATCCACCCTTTCCGCCAGTTCCGCCCATCGTTCGATAAATTTTTCGAGTTGTTCGTTCAATTTTTGTTGTTCGGTCACGAGTTGGTTTAATCGCCCGGCATCGGTCGCAAACTGAACCAATTCATTTTCGATTTCAGCCAGACGCTTTTCGGTCGCCGGAACTTTTGTTTCCAATTCCTCCAGCTCGCGTTTTTCCTTGAACGAAAGTTTGGTTGACTTTGGTTTTTCCGCTATTGGAACCGCAGTCAAAGCTCGAATTTCCGCCTTGCCGGTGACTACTTTTTCGGCTTCTTCGCGTTCAATGATTTCCAGATAAGCCGAATAATGTCCGGGAAATTCCCGTAATTTACCACCGCTTTCAAACTTAAAGATCGTCTCAATCGTCCGGTCAAGAAAATATCTATCGTGGCTGACAACGATCAGGGCGCCGGCAAAATCGTCCAAATATTCTTCGAGGGCGATGAGGGTCGGAATATCCAGATCATTGGTCGGCTCATCCAAAAGCAAAACATTCGGCGCCGCCATCAAAATTCTGAGCAGATACAATCTGCGCCGTTCCCCGCCCGAAAGATTGCCGATAAATGAATACTGGGCGGCCGGTGCAAAAAGAAATTTTTCGAGCATCTGCGAAGCCGTAATCTGACTGCCGTCAACCGTGGTCACATATTCGGCAACTTCTTTGATGTAATCAATAACCCGCTGATTTTCATTCAAGGCGCGGCTTTCCTGATCATAATAGCCGATCCGAACCGTCTGCCCGATCTCGATTTCGCCGGTGTCGGGTTTTATCCGATCGGTAATGATTTCGAGGAGCGTTGTTTTACCTGTTCCGTTTTCGCCAATGATTCCGATCCGGTCATCGCGTTTCAATAAATAAGTAAAATCGTCAATTAATTTTCGCTCGCCGTAGGATTTGGAGATATTGTTGATCTCGACGATTTTCGTCCCGAGCCGCTGTGAACCGATAGCCATATCAATTCCCGCCTTTGCCCTCTCTTTCGGTTGCGCCATCAAATCGTAAGCCGCGTTGATGCGATGTTTGGACTTGCGGGTTCGCGCCTTTGCTCCGCGCCGCAGCCATGCCAGTTCTTTTTTGATAAGCTGTTCGCGTTTATGTCCCTCGACCGCCCTTAAGGTTTCCTGTTCCTCTTTTTTCTCTAAGTAATAGGCATAGCTTCCCCCGAAACTCTGAATCGTTCCCCGATCGATCTCAAAAATGCGGTTGGTCACGCGATCAAGAAAATAGCGGTCGTGGGTGACCAACAGGAGTGCGCCCGTATATCGCCGCAAATAATCTTCGAGCCATTCAATCGTGTCTGCATCGAGGTGATTGGTCGGTTCGTCCAAAATTAAAATATCGGGCTTAAAAATAAGTTCGTGCGCCAGTGCCACCCGTTTGCGCTGGCCACCCGAAAGCGTTTTCATTTGCGCCGTGGTATCGGTAATTCCGAGCTTGGTCAATACATTCCGGGCATTTGTTTCAATTTCCCAACCGCCCGAAATTTCGAGTTCATGCTGTAAATCCGAAACCTTTTCGAGCGTTTTTTGACTGCTCTCGAGTGCTAATTCGTGACAAGCCGTTTCGTAATCGCGAATCAGGGTCATGACGTCCGAGCTCGAGGCAAAAATCGTTTCGATGACGGACGATTCCTCGTTAATCGGCGGATTTTGGGCGAGATAGGCGAGAGTTTTACCATTGGCCCGGGTAACTTTTCCGGTGTCCGGCGTCTCAGTCCCGGCCAGAACTCGTAAAAAAGTTGTTTTGCCTGATCCGTTGGCGCCGATGATCCCGATTTTATCGGTGTCCTCGAGTCCGATCGTAATATTTTCAAACAGAGGTTTGATGCCGTAATTTTTGCTGATATTTTCCAGCGAAAGAATATTCATAAGAGTTACTTTAACTTTACTCAATTAGCCGCTCATCGCCTAATTCAGAAAGATTTAGATATTTTCTCAAAATTCTTGTAAAATCGTGACGAGGTAAAAAATATGTCTGCTGTCTTAGAAACAATCACTCCAAAAATCACTCCTAATGGCGTCAAGCAGCGTCTGATCACGGTTTCCGAATATGACCGAATGATTGAAGCCGGAATCTATACCGAAAATGACCACATCGAATTACTCAACGGGGAGATCATTGAAATTATGCCGAAAGGAACTAAACATACATCTGCTAATTCCAAAATTATTAGGTTCTTTATTAGATTTTTTGCTGAAAAAATTATTGTCCGCAGTCAAGATCCCATTCGGTTAGACGATTTTTCCGAACCCGAACCTGACATCGTTTTAGCAAATTGGGACGAAAAGGAATATTCGGAAAATCACCCGACTCCGGCGGACATCGTGCTGGTTATGGAAATTTCCGACACGACTTTGGCCTATGACCGTGAGGACAAAGCCCGGGCTTATTCGCGTAATGGAATTCAGCAGTATCTTTTGCTCAATCTGCAAAATGAAACCCTCGAAGATTACCGCGAGCCAACCGCCGACGGTTACGGTTTCAAACGAACTCACCGTCAAGGTGATGTCTTTAATTTAGTGGCATTTCCTGAAACTGAAATCAAATTTGGCGATCTATTTTGAAGCCTTATTCGCAACTTAACTCAAAAACTGAATCTATGAACATCAAAAAAATTACGTTCTCGCTGGTTTTATGCATCCTGTTTGCGCTTTTCACTTTTGCTCAGTCACAGTTTGTGACAGTCAAAGATCATCAATTCTACATTGGTCAGAAACCATACTATTTCATCGGCACCAACTATTGGTATGGAACGCTGTTAGGTCTGGAAAAAGATAAAAAACGCGGCTTGCAAAGACTTCGCCGGGAGCTCGATTTTCTCAAAGCCAACGGCGTGACCAATCTCCGGATCATGGCCGGTGCCGAAGGTTCGGGCTTGATTAACGGCGTCACCCGGGTCGGCCCGCCGCTCCAACCCGTGCAGGGAAAATTTGATCTCGAAATGCTGAACGGCTTAGATCTTATCTTAGCCGAAATGGGCAAACGAAATTTGAAAGCCATCATTTTTTTCAGTAATAACTGGGAATGGAGCGGCGGCTTTCAGCAGTATTTGAGCTGGAACAACCTGGTGCCGAAAGATCAGGAATCGCGCAAACTGACCTGGGACGAGCAGCGTGATATCGTCAGTAAATTTTATGGCTGCGCTCCATGCAAAGTGGCCTATCACGAGCAGATAAATCTGGTCATGAATCGCACAAACAAAGTCACCAAGAAAAAATATATCAATGATCCGGCGATTATGGCCTGGGAACTGGCCAATGAGCCGCGTCCGATGCGCCCATTTGCAGTTGCAGATTATAAGAAATGGATCGCGGACGTGGCGGCAATGATCAAAGCTAAAGACAAGAATCATCTCGTCACGCTCGGACACGAGGGTTCGATCGGCACCGAAAGTATGCCGCTTTTCGAAGAGATCCACACCTCCAAAAACGTGGACTATCTGACCATTCATATCTGGGCCAAAAATTGGGGGTGGTTTAAGGAAGATAAGATCGCCGAAGGATATTCGAACGTGGTCGAAAAAGCGACTGCTTATGTCAATGATCATATAACCATTGCGCAAAAACTTAAAAAACCTTTGGTTATCGAAGAATTCGGCTTGCCGCGCGACGGACAATCGTTTGACATCAATTCTTCCACTTCTTTCCGTGACGATTATTACGCAAAAATGTTTGCTTTTGTGGCCGAAAGCGCAAAATCCGGGGGAGTCATCGCCGGCGCGAATTTTTGGGCTTTTGGCGGAACCGCACGTCCGGTCAAGAAGCAGATCTTCTGGAAAAAAGGTGATGATTATATGGGCGACCCGCCGATGGAAGAGCAGGGATTGAACACAGTCTTTGATAGCGATAAAAGCACTTGGGAGATTATCAATAAATATTCAAAAGGGCTTACGAAAAAGACAGATTAATACCAAGTTGGGTTAAAAAAAGTTGAGATTAAAAACTCCCCTCATTTCAAAGGAGGGGTGCCCGAAGGGCGGGGTGGTTTGTTTGTTAAACTTTTGATTAGATTAAGTTTATTCAACCACTTCGCCAACGAAACATTGGCACTCCCACATTTCTCAGGAGGAGAATTATTGCCTCAGTTATTCAAGCAGCTTGGTATAAGTCACGCGGTAAAAGAATTCAAAGAAAAATCCAAAATCCAAAATCCAAAATCTAAAATCGGAATCTACTGTGCCTTTTTGGCATCGCGCAAAAAGACAAACCAATAGACCAGACCGACCAGAACTGCGCCGCCGATAATATTGCCGAGCGTCACCGGAATCAGGTTATTGAAGATAAAATTTCCCCAGGTTACGGATTGAAAATTATCCGCTGATGAATTTATTGCGCTCCAAAACGACGGATTCGCATAGTTTTTGACCAGAATCCCGATCGGGATGAAATACATATTGGCAATGCTATGCTCGAACCCGGAGGCCACGAACGCAGAGATTGGAAAAATAATCGCCAGAATCTTACCGGTTGCCGTTTGAGCGCTAAAGCAGAGCCAGACTGCCAGACAAACCAGCACATTACACAAAATACCAAGCACGATTGCCTGCAAAAAACTCAATTCGGATTTAGCTTTGGCAATTGCCAAAACATTGGCTCCGACCACGCCTGAACCAAATAAATATTGACCCGAAACGAACATTAAAACGGCGATCGAAACCGCTCCGAACATATTGCCGGCATAAACCAAGAGCCAGTTTCTGAGAAGCTCAATAGTTCGCACCTTCCCGCTCGCCCAGGCCATGATAATCAAATTATTTCCGGTAAATAATTCTGCTCCGCCGATGATGACCAAAACGAGTCCGAGGCTAAAAACGAAACCGCCCATAAATTTGGTGATTCCATACGACATGGTCGAACCGGCGGTGACAGTGGTCGCAAAAATCGCCCCAAAGGCAATAAATGACCCGGCCAACCCGGCCAGCACGCCCGTCTTGACCAAACCCATCTGAGCTTTTGCCACGCCGACTTCCTCTGCCTTTTTCGCCATTTCGGGCGGCAGTAAAAAATCCAGCATTCGTTCGTTTATCTGATCCATATTTCGATTATATATCCAGGTCCGCCGCCATGTCTTCGCCACTTAGAGCAAATTCACGATTAGTGTATGGTATAACAGGTCAGAACCGCCTGCGGTAGCGGGCGGGGTTAAGCTAAACATTTCGATTGCTGGGGTTAAACCATCCCGTAGGCGCAGATGGTTCTGACCCATACATCAAACTCGAATCCGCTCTAGGGCAAACGCATTAAAAGTTTCCTTAAAATATCTTGTAGCGATAATTTGATAATGATCTTTGAGAAATAAATACCGTATAAAAAAAGAAAATTGTTTCGCTGGGAGCGCGGGCATCCCTGCCTGCCCGCCTTCGCGCGAAGCGTCGAAGGCGGCGTTGCCGAATGAAAATTCAGCTTGATCTTCGGTCTTAGCAGTTCCGCCTCACCGCTCCGCTGGAGGCGGGGCAGACAGGATGTCTGCGCTCCCGGCTAAACCATTTTTTTTTACGGTATCTATGCAGGTAAGCAAAAGTTTTGCGACAGATTGAAAATAAAGAAACACTGGTAAATAGTTAAGTAAATTTGGTTTGTGGTTTTTCTTCATTGTCCATTGTCTATGGTTAATTGTGCATTGGTGCTTATCTATTTTGGTTTTGATTTTGAAAATAAATTATTTATTCGCCTTATTCGCCACTTGATTCGGATTATCAGTCCTTAGGCAACAGCGAATGTCAACTTCTTGGGCAGATCCTTGATAAATTTGAGCGCCGCCCCGTTCATACAATAGCGCAATCCGGTTGGCTCCGGACCATCGTCAAAAACGTGGCCGAGATGAGCATCACAGCGATTGCACAAAACTTCGATTCGCGTTTCGGAAAGCAGATTGTCAATTTTTTCCTGCACATTTTTCTTATTGACGGGAGCGTAAAAACTGGGCCAACCCGTTCCGGATTCAAATTTATGTTTTGAACTGAAAAGCGGCAAATCACAACAAACGCAGACAAAAACGCCTTTGTCCTTGATGTTGTTAAGCGGACTGGTGTAAGGGGCTTCGGTTCCGGCTTGGCGGGTGATTCGAAACTGTTCAGGAGTCAAAAGTTTTTTCCATTCGGCGTCTGTTTTTACCACTTTTTCAAAAGGCAGTTTATCCGATGCGGCAGAGGTTTGCCCCATCACTAACGAAGTAAGCGACAGTCCGGTGACGGCCAACCCGGTGCCGAATATTGTCCCTGATTTCAAAAATTCGCGTCTTTTCATACTTTTTTTATTCGCCTTTGTTCACATTTTGGATTCGTTTTCGAACCTCTGGCAGCAACCCAATTATGGAGTTGATTTTACTGAATCAAAATTATATCTCATAATCTTTTTTGCTGACGTGTCTATTATGTTCACGATTCGTTGTTTTATTCCATTATTTGTAAAAAAAATAAGTTCGCCTCAGCCAGGGAATTGTCCGTTAATATGAAAAGCTGGTTTTTGAAAACTTTTATCAAAAATCTCACGGCAAATGAAGTGTCCCGACAAGGAGAGTTATGAAGCGTATTTCTAAATTTCTGTCTGTTTCTCTATTACTGATTGGCTTGGTTTTGGCAGCGCGAGCCGACTCGCTCGATAAATTTATTATTGGGCAAATCAAAGAGCGTCAGATTCCCGGACTTTCGATTGCTGTTATCCGCGATGGAAAAGTGTTGAGAGCTGGCGGCTACGGCTTTGCTAATCTCGAATTACAAGTTCCGGCGACCAAAGATACGGTTTATGAAATCGGTTCGATTTCCAAGCAGTTTGCGGCTGAAGCTGTCATGTTACTGGTCGAAGACGGAAAACTAAACCTGGATGATTCGATTAGAAAATACTTGCCGGCAAATGCTCCCGAAATTTGGCACAAAATTACTGTTCGCAACCTGCTCAATCATACTTCGGGTTTGAAAGATTGGACAGAAGTTAAAGAATTTTCCTATCGCCGTGAGTATTCGGCAGAAGAATTTATTGATTTGGTCAAATCGTTTCCGGTGCAGTTTCAACCAAACGAAAATTGGCTTTACTCAAATACAAATCTGCCTTTAATCGGAATTATTGTCGAACGTGCGAGCGGAAAATCGTTTGAAGATTTTGTCGGCGAACGAATTATCAAGCCTTTAAATTTTCCGTCAATTCGTTTCAAACATCAGGAAGAGGTGGTCGCCAATCGGGCAACGGGTTATGTTTTGCGAAACGAGATGTGGAAAAATGGCGAGCCTTTCCGTCCGAAGGTGATTGCACCAAGCGGCGGAATTTTGGCAAACACGATTGATTTAGCCAAATGGTGGGAAGCCGTTTTGCAAGGTCGCGTGGTAAAACAGACGAGCTTGGGACAAATGCTCTCGCCCACCAAATTAAACGATGGCAGATTGGTCGCTCACGGTTTCGCGTTTTTTACCGATTCATTCAACGGACATAAAGTGATTCAGCATTTCGGTTCAACCGTTGGCGGATTCGGCAGCATCGTTAAATATTATCCAAACGAAAAAATCACGGTAGCTGTTGTCAATAACCTTGAAGACGGCGGTTTTGGCTCTGAATACATCGCCAAACGAGTCGCAAATTTTTACATCTCCGGAGCATTTACCGGGGGTCTGAAAGAAATGCCTGACGCAGTTCCAAACCAAACACAGGCGCATCTGCAAACGCTAAAAGACATTGCCAATAATAAAACTCCTGAAATACTGTCGGCAAATTATGCCTCACGCGTGCCTCAAACTTTCCGTCAACAACTTGGCGAAAACCTCAAACAACTAAAGTCTTTCACCT
>JANOEF010000150.1:0-11988 GCA_031413075.1 Acidobacteriota bacterium
GTCAATTCTAGATTGGTTTTTAAAGTGGAGGATACCGGGATCGAACAGGTGACCTTCAGCGCTCCGGCGTAAACCAGGGCATATTTGGAAAGGTCAATCGGTTTAGACAAAATATTTGACGAAGCATCACAAATAACCGGGACGTTTCCGCCCTCCAAATCGTATTTAAACTCAACTCCGTCAATAGTTTCGTTAGAACAATAATGGATGTATCGAGCATTTTCGGCAAAACGCAAGTCGGCTTGTTCAGGAACAGATTTATACCCTGTCTCTTTGCTCGAAAATATAATGTTGACATTGCCGAATTTTTGGGCTTCTTTGACCGCCTTTTCACTCCACGCGCCGTTGACGATGTAGTCTGCCGATTGTTCTGTTGACAAAAAAGTCATTGGAATTTGCGCAAACTGGAGCGAGGCGCCGCCCTGCAAAAAAAGGATCTGGTAATTTTCGGGAACATTCAAAAGGTCACGAATTCCCTGCTTGGCACTTTCTAAAATCGGCTCAAAATATTCGGAGCGATGCGAAACTTCCATCACGCTCATCCCGATTCCGCCGAGCGAAAGTAATTCATTTTTTGCTTTTTCTAATACTTCGGTTGGTAAAATGGCGGGTCCCGCACTGAAATTGTAAATTCTCTTGGTCATCTAATTCTTACTTTTCAACATTTTAGCTAAACGTGGACGCAATTGGCCGGCGATAACTTTGGTTACTAAAGTGTTGGGCGTGACGGTCGCGACATGAGCCGACAACCAATTTACCCAGCCGGTAATCGCCCGGGTTTTTCCTTTCTCCAAAGCTCTCAGAGTCTCTTCGACCACTTCGTCCGGAGTCTGCACGCCCTTTACGGCAAAGGGTTCGTGCATTCCGGCATTGTCAAAAAAATTGGTGGCGGTGGCTCCCGGGCAACAGGCTAAAACCCGAATCTTAAAATCACGATTTTCTTCGGCGACGGCTTCGCTAAAAGAAGTTACAAACGCTTTTGTGGCAGCATAAGTGGCCATATACGGAATCGGCTGAAAACTCGCAGTGGACGAAACATTGATGATCGTCCCGCTTTGGCGCGCTCGCATACCTTGCAAATAGCGGTGCGTGAGGGCAACCAGAGCCATTATATTTAACCCGATCATTTCGAGTTCACGCTCAAGTTCCAGAGTTGCAAAATCGCCCATCGAACCAAATCCGGCGTTGTTAATGAGCCAATCAACTTCCATTCCATGTTTTTCGGTTTCTTCAAATAATTTTTGATCGGCTTCAAAATCAATTAAATCAACCGCAACGTAATGCGCCGTAATTCCGTGTTTGATCATTAATTCATCACATAATTGATGAAGTTTATCTTCGGAACGTGCGACCAATACCAGATTATGTTTTTTTTGAGCCAAATGCCTGGCAAAGGTTTCGCCGATTCCGCCCGAGGCACCGGTGATCAGGGTTACTTTCATAAATGTTTTTCAGCAAGGAATTTTCTACTTTTTGTTATTCCTTTTTTTAAGCGATGACACCTTGATAATTTAAATAATACACTTCTTTACGAACTAATCGTCATAATGTTCGCGGGTAGGTGCCACGATGGTAAAATCCCGGATAAATCTTTCGGCGTAACTATCCAGCAGTTCCTGCACCCGTTCATATTTTTTGGCGCAAACAATCAATCCAACATGCTGTTTCTTTTTCACCCGATAGACGATTTCCGGATCTGTATAACCTGAAGTATCAGGCTCGTCCGAGTTGGCCAGCGATAAAATGACTCCGCCAAATTCCTTGCGCAGCTTAGGCAATTTATATGGTTTTGCAGTGGTCGTGATTTCGAGTTTGGCCCATTCCCGCCAGAGATTAAACCCCTGGGCGTAATCGTGAACATTGGCGATATAGGCTCCGCCGACCCGACAGGCGACCTCTAACAGATAAAGTTTGCCGTCGGCTTCGCTGCGTAAAAATTCAGCATGGGTGACGCCTTTTTGATAATTAAAAGCATGCAGCAATTGATCATTGATCTCTTCTAACTCTTTCCGATCTTTTGTTTTATAGGGAATGGTCGAAGAGGTAAAAACCCCGCCGCCATGGGTTACGGCAAACGGCGGAATTCCATATTTGCTGATGCCCGAAGCTAAAACCCGGCCCTCATTGACAATCGAATCAACGTGATAAACATCCCCGACAATAAAACGTTCAATCAGATATTGCGACGGATGATCGCGCCAGGTGTTTCGATTATCCAAATTTGTCAAAACGTCCCAAACTTCGTCTTTTGTTTGGCATTTGCGGATCCCGAACGCCGAAACTTCGTGACGCGGCTTGACTACCCAGGGTGCCGGAACGCGGGACAGATATTCATTGATGGCCTCAGAATTAAAGGCCCCGATAAATTCCGGACAATTGATTCCATGCGATGAAGCGATATTTCGCATGGTCAATTTGTCGCGAAAACGCAACGTCTGTGAATACGACATCCCGCCCAGCTCCAGATGTTCACGGGCCATGGCCGCCGTGATTTGATCAAACTCATCTAATCCGACGACCTGATGAATCGGTTGCGAACCCGCCACATTGGTGATTGCCCGGACATAATCTTCGGGCTTGGCATTGTCCTCCACCGTTTTGATATTATTCAAACTCGTCCAGGCCCAGCTCTCATTGAGCAATTTGTTTTTGGTTATCAGCGTGACGTTCCAGCCGTCTTCGTGACACTCTTCGAGAAAATCATTGCCCTTAAACTCGGAAGCAATGCACACAATATATTTTTTAGTTTCGCTCATATAATAAGAAATTATTTTGAATTTAAGTCAAAAGAATGTCACAATTTAACGGTAAAAACAATTGTTTGGAGAAAGAAAATGTTTGGAATGGAATTAACGGAACTTATCTCAAGGCTAGTAATTTTTTTAGTCGTTCTACTGCTTTCGATATCTATTCACGAAGCGGGACACGCCTGGATGTCGCATAAATTTGGTGATGACACGGCTCTTTTAGACGGGCGGGTCACGCTCAACCCGGTATCTCACATTGATCCGATCGGCACTTTGTTATTGCCGATCCTGGGGTTTTTATCCGTTTCGATGGGCGGATTTTCCCTGCTCGGATGGGGAAAACCCTGTCCGGTCAATCCGCGAAACTGGACAAATTATAAAAAAGCTAATTTCTGGGTTTCGATTGCGGGAGTACTTGGCAATCTGATTTTGGTGATTCTGGCATTTGGTTTGATCAAGCTCGCCACGGTTTTTAATGTTATGCAGTTAAACGACCTGGTTAGTTCACATCCGATCGGAATTTTTTTAAGTTCCCTTTTGTTTATGAATATGTCCTTGATTGTCTTTAATTTATTGCCGTTTCCCCCGCTTGACGGCAGCAAAATATTGGCGAATTTTCTGCCTCCGAGCTTTCAGCCGGTCTTTGATATGCTTGACCAATACGGCGTGATATTTTTGTGGATTTTAGTCATCACAGGCATTACCAGCTATATCTTTACCCCTGTCATGAAATTTGTAATTTATTTGTTACTCTTGATGAACTAATGAAAAAACGTATCTTTAGCGGCGCCCAGCCAACCGGTGAGCTTCATCTCGGCAATTATCTCGGTGCTTTGAAAAATTGGGTTGAATTGCAGGAAGACTATGAGAGTTTCTTTTGCATTGTTGACCTTCACGCGATCACGATTCCCCAAAACCCGCAGATTTTGCGCCAAAAAACGCTCGATTTGGCCCGGATTTATCTCGCTTCGGGCATCAATCCGGAAAAATCCTGCGTCTTTGTCCAATCGGACGTGGCAGAACACGCGGAACTCGCCTGGGTTCTTAATTGTGTGGCCCGCATGGGCGAACTCGAACGGATGACACAGTTCAAGGACAAATCGTCCGATAAGGGCGAGAAGGTCAGCGTTGGACTTTTTACATATCCGGTCTTGATGGCTTCGGACATTCTTTTGTATCAAACCCATTTGGTTCCGGTCGGACAGGATCAAAAGCAGCATCTCGAACTAACCCGCGACCTGGCGATCCGATTCAACCGCGATTACGGCGAAACTTTTGTTATTCCTGAACCGTTTATCCCGCCGGTCGGGGCAAAAGTTATGTCATTGAGCGATCCCGATAAGAAAATGTCAAAGTCGGACGAAAATCTGAATAGCGCAATTTTCCTGAACGATTCGCCCGATGTAATTGTTCAAAAGTTCAAACGTGCCGTCACCGATTCGCTGAGTACCGGAATCGTTTTTGACGAAGAACGCAAGGGCCTTTTCAATCTCTTGACGATTTACCAGGTCGTTACCAACCTAACCCGCCCAGAGATTGAAAGTCATTTTGCCGGTAAAGGTTACGGGCATCTAAAAACCGAATTAGCCGAAGCCGTGATTGAATATCTTAAACCGTTTCAGGCTAAAATGGCCGAAATTGACGATGTAGAATTAAAGAAGATTTTACAAAAAAGTTCAGAAAAAGCGAGTAGCGTGGCGAGTGAGACTTTGAAAAAGACTTACGAAAGGCTTGGATTAAGGTAAAATAGATTGGAGGTAAAATTATGAGTGTAAATTCTTATTCAGGCTTTAAACTCGAAGACGTTACCGAAAAATTTGGGATTGAAATCAAGTATATTTCAGAGTTATTTTCAGGCGTTGCAGAACAAAAAGTGAGTCAACGGCTTTTAAATGAGCTTTCGAGAAATATTCCGCTGGCTTTTTCGATGGGAAGCGAGAAAGCCAAATCTGAGCTCTTGGTAATGCCTGTTTTACTAGAACTCTATGATAAATCCAACCCTAAATTTAGTTTTTTTTCGGGGTTAAAATTTGAAGTCGAGCCTAAATTAGGGTTACGTGGAATTTGTGATTTTATTATTTCGCGCTCGTCTAACCAAGCCCTTTTGACTGCACCTATCATCACTTTGGTCGAAGCAAAACGTGATGATTTTGAAAAAGGTCTGCCTCAATGCGTGGCTGAAATGATTGCCGCGCAAATATTTAATGAGAGAAAAAATCAAAACATCGAAACAATTTATGGAGTAATTACTAACGGTTCGTCTTGGCGGTTTTTGCGTCTGCAAAAAAAATTAGTTGAAGTCAACACAGAAGATTATCCAATTCAAAATGTTGAAAAAATTATCGGTATTTTGCAATATATGAGCGTTAATTGAAATGAGTAAAATAATCATTTACGAAAAACCAACCTGAACGACCTGTCGAAATTTGGGGCAGTTGTTCCGCGAACAAAATCTTGATACGACCCGAGTTAATTATTTTACTCAACCCTTGACGGTTGAGAGTCTGAGCAAATTAATTGCAAAAACAGGGCTTAGGCCGTTTAACCTCTTACGTAAAGGCGAAGCCGTTTTCAAGGAATTAAAATTATCGAATGAAACGCCCGAAACTGAAATTATCGAAGCCATGGTCAACCATCCGAATTTGCTGCAACGGCCGATTGTCGAGGTTGGTGAGCGGGCCGTTTTAGCCCGTCCGATAGAAAAAGCACTCGAATTGATCATCGGCTAATTTGCCCAATGTCTGAAATTGCCAAAAAACGTCTGATTCGAATTCTGCAAAATGCTCACGCGGGCGAACTCGCCGCCGGATATGCTTATCGCGGTCATTGGAAATCGCTGAAAAACTCGACGGTAAAAGAGCAAATCAAAGAAATCGAAACCGAAGAATGGCATCACCGAAAATGTGTCCTCGGTTGGCTCGAAAAACTGGACGCCAAGCCTCGCCGGATCCGGGAAGCAATATTTTGGACAATCGGGCGCAGTCTGGGTCTCACCTGTTACATTTCGGGTTGGTTTTTTCCGATGTATTTTGCCGGTCGGTTGGAAAGTCAAAATGTTCGGGAATATGTTGATGCGGCCAATTTTGCCAAAGAACTCGGTTTAGCCGATTGCGCCGCCGAAATGCTTGAAATGTCCGCAGTTGAACAAAAACACGAAGATTTTTTCAAAGCCATAGTGCAAAATCATTTCCTGCTTCGACCGACAAAATTCCTTTTTCGTTGGGGATGATCTATCTTTACTTTTTTCTTTTGGCCTCAATCTAATTGCCTTTTAGACGTTATTCACGTCTAATTTTTTGAACAAAAATCTGCTATTTACTGAATGAAATCCAAAATCGTGGATAATTTTGACCAAGAAATACAATTTTCTGAATATTATCCGTTCCGGCGTAAAACAATCTTCGTTTCTAAATACCTCTAAATAGATAGTTTAGTGTTCTGTAGATAACCTCTAAAAGCTTGGCTTTCAAATTGCTTTGTATATTTTGTCAATAACTGATGTGATCAACCAATCACAAACTTACAAATTTTAAAAAATTTGATTTTAGGAGATTATTTATAATGATTAGAAACTTCAAACTTATATCCTTAGTTATGTCATTAGTATTTTGTTTTTCAACAATTGCTTTTGGACAGGAAACTACAGGTTCAATTGAAGGGACTGTAAAAGACGCTAACGGTGCAGTTGTGCCGGGTGTTACAGTTACCATAAAAGGGGTGAGCATTGGATTCAATCGCTCAACCGTCACCAATGACGAAGGATTTTTCTTCGTTCCGCAAATTCCGCCTGGAACTTATAAAATTACAACTGATACTGTGAAAGGCTTTGCAGCTTCTAGTACGGATACTAGTGTGGCTGTCGGAAAAGCCACAAATCTCAGTATTGGTCTTCAGGTTTCAGGTAGTAGTGCAGTAGTTGATGTTAATTCTGCCACCACCGTTGGAGCCAGTATTGATACCGCAGCTAGTTCAATTCAAACAAATATCAGTGAAAGAACCACCGAATTAGTTCCCAAAGGACAAAATTTTAACTCGGTTATCAGACTTGCACCATCAACCCGATTTGAATCAAAATCTGGTGGTTTTCAATCTGATGGCGCTTCGGGTTCAGAAAACTCTTTCGTGATTGACGGACAAGAAGTTTCAAACTTCCGAACCGGCGTTCTGAACGCGAACAATAACGTTCCAAACAGTTTTGTCTCTGAAGTTCAAGTCAAAACCAGTGGATTTAACGCTGAATTTGGCGGAGCCACCGGTGCGGTTGTGAGCGTTGTCACCAAAGGTGGAACCAATGAATTCCACGGACAGTTCGGAATGGATTTTGAATCGCAAAAACTGCAAGGTGCGCCAAATCGATTTTTGGTTCGTCGCACACCGTCATCGACTGGTGTTGCAATTGCTCAATATTTTACTCCGGCAAAAGACTCAGGCGTTAATGTTTATCCAACAGCCACGCTTGGTGGAAAAATCATCAAAGACAGACTTTGGTATTTCCTTAACTATTCTCCGCAAATTCTCGATACCCAAAGAGAAACAACTTATCTTAGTTCAGGCACGTTAGCTCAAACCGCTAGTGAAACATACGCCATTACCCAAAAGAATGAGTATGCGTTTGCCAGACTTGATGCTTCGCCAACTGATAATCTGCGTTTAACCGGTTCATTTACCTGGAATCCAATTGCCATTAACGGTCAATTACCAGCCGGTGCTACGTCAATCGGCGGCGCACCTCCGAGTGTGGCTTTCGGCGGCAATATTGGAACCTTAACCGGTCGTTCATATACCAATACCCAGGGTGGCCGACAAAACTCAAACAACATGGCATTCCAAGGTGTGTGGACACCTTCCAGCACTTGGGCGATTACCGGACGCTATTCACGCGGTTTCTTAAATGAAAGAAGTGCAGCCTATGCTATTCCTAACTTTACCCGTTATCAATGTGCTGATAACTATCAAGCTAGTGGCGATTTAGACGATCCAACTACTGCTGCCAATGAAGCTGATCCGATTAAGCCAGGTGGTAATGTTTCCAATGCTGAAACAGGATGCCAACCGGGTTTCCAAAATGTCTCTAACAACCTGAACAACTTCTTTGATGTTTCGGTTAGAAAGAATTTTGAAGCTGATGCCAGTGTCTATGTCAATAATTTTGGTGGAAATCATCAAATCAAATTTGGATACCAAAATACCCAAATTACCAATAGCGTTTCGCAAGGTTATCGCAACACCGGACGGGTTATCTTGTATTACGGATACTCAATCGAAGATTTAACCGGTCAAGCGGTTCCGCTTAGTGCCGATTCAGTCGGTGCCGGTATTCTTCGTCGTTTTGCGACCGAAGGTAGTGCCAGTAACAAAGCACAATCCCTTTATATCCAGGACCAATGGCAACCGGTTTCACGTTTAACCATCAATGCCGGTGTTCGGATGGAAAAAGAAGACTTGCCGTCGTTTAACGGTTTTGCACCTCCGATCAATTTTGGATTTGGTGATAAAATCGTTCCGCGAATCGGTGTTTCTTTTGACCTCTTCGGCGATGGAAAGAGCAAAATTTTTGGTAGCTACTCACAATTCAACGATAGACTCCGTTTTGAATTGCCACGCGGTTCATTCGGTGGCGACTTCTTCCGCGACGACTATTTTGAAATTACCCGTTCACGCGGCGTGACCTATACTTCATATACTTTTGCAAATATCTTAGGAACAAACACCGATATTCTTGGTGGAAAATGTCCTATTACAACCAATCTCGGTTACACCCGTTGCCAATTTGATTTCCGTATCGCGTCAAACAGCCCGGTTGCTGATATTTATACCGGTCAAGTTGACCCGGACCTGAAACCTTTCCGTCAAGACGAAATTACGGTTGCGTTTGAACGTGAAATGTTCAGAAATTACCTCTTAACTGCCAGATATGTTCGCAAAGAAGTTATTCACGCAGTAGAAGATGCCGGCTTCCCAACTCTCGAAGGTAGTGAAGCATACATCATTGGTAATCCGGGCGAAGGTCTCCATTTAGCAACTGCAAAACAATTTGGTTATAACAAAGTTGCTAAACCGGAACGTTTGTATAACGCGTTGCAATTAATTTTGGAACGTCGCTTAAACAACAATCTATATTTCAATACCAACTACACCTATAGCCGTTTGCGCGGTAACTATTCAGGTCTGGCAAGTTCCGATGAAAACGGACGAACCTCACCTGGGGTTAACCGATTCTTCGACTTACCGTTTGTTGGATTTACTGCCACAGGTGCTTCAGACACCGGACCGTTGGCAACCGACCGTCCGCATGTTTTCAACGCATATGGTGCATACATCTTTGATTGGAAAGGCTGGGGAAGCAAATCAAATTCAACTGAATTTGGTTTCTTTACTACTGCTCAATCAGGAACTCCGCAAACATCAACCTTTACGTTCTATAACGTAACCACCATCTTAGCCGGTCGTAACGATTTGGGCAGAACTGGAACCTTTACCCAAACCGATATTCAAGCTACCCACAAGTATAAATTTGGGGCAGATGCTCGTTACAGCATGGAATTCAATGTCAACATCAGTAATCTTTTCAATGAACGCAATATTTTGGGCGTTTATACGCAAAAAGCGAATCCTGGTATCAATGTTGGCGATTCACAATTGGGCGTTGC
This sequence comes from Acidobacteriota bacterium, assembly GCA_031413075.1. Classification (GTDB taxonomy): domain Bacteria; phylum Acidobacteriota; class Blastocatellia; order Pyrinomonadales; family Pyrinomonadaceae; genus JAIBCC01. The sequence goes on from JANOEF010000150.1 coordinate 9,398, forward strand.
TAATGAACCGGCAGGTATCAACTTGTTGTTCAACTCAGGTATCTTAAATACAGTTAACACCTATTTAGCTACCCGAACCGATGCTCGTTATGGTTTGGCTGACACCTATCAAGGTGGACGCTTTGTTAGATTTGGATTCAAATTCAAATTCTAATTTGGGTTATTTCACAAAGTTAGAGGCGGTCTGAAAATATTTTCAGACCGCCTCTTTTTTATTTGGAAATTAACTCTGATACCATTTACCTTTAGAAACTGTGCATTAAATTTTGTCCTCAAAAGTCCAACAAACTTCAGTTTGTTGCGGTCTTAACACTTCAACAAACTAAAGTTCGTTGGACTCTTTATTGCATAGTTTTCAAGGGTAAAGGGTATGAGTCCACTCCGAAAAGTCATTTTTAGCAGTTTTGGGTCTTAAAATTGAATTTTACCATTTTTGAAATGTTTTTTTTTCAACGACTTACAAAACTAGAAATTCAGTAATTGAACGATTTTTCTATCAAACAAGGGTTTTCGGAGTGGACTCAACTCTACTTTGTTAGATCAAATCAAGATTGATAAATAAATGGCTTTTGGCTGGGAGCGCGGGCATCCTTGCCTGCCAAACGCGAGAGCGTTTGAAAGATGTTCGGTTATTTTCGAGTTTATTTTTGGCGAAGTCTCTCAAATTGTCAGATATTTGGTTCTGTTCGACTTGAACGCGGGTCAGACTCGTTTAGATGGCTTTGCAATCCGGCAGGCAAAGATGCCTGCTTTACTTTATTTTTCAACTTTCCTGGGGCCATAAATTTTAGCTCTAATTTGGTACCTTTGACTTTTCCTTAAGCTGCTCGATAAGTCGTTTGATATTTTCCTTATCTCTTGAATCAGGTTGAAGTTTGAGAAATGTGGTTAATTCAGTAGCCGCTTCGGCGTAGCGCTTAGTGTCGTTATAAAGCAAAGCCAATTGCCAATGAATGGTCGGGTTTTTCTTTTCAGCAATTTCGTTTCCTTTTTTAAGCGCAGTTTCAGCCGCTTGATAGCTTTTAGACATTCGGTGAACAATTCCTAACCAAAGATAGGCATCCTCCGATTTAGCATTTATTAAAATGGCTTTTTCTAATGTTTCAATTGCTTCCTGATATTTATTCAGTTTATATTTAACAAATCCTAACCCTTCAACCCCCCCTTGTCCCTTTGGATTGATTTCGGCGGCTTTAATCAAAACGATTTCAGCTTCATCATATTTTTGCTGATTGACATATTGATTACCGAGTAATAAAAGCGCATCGTAATAATTTGGGAAAATCTCGATAGCTTTTTTTAGTGCGGAAACCCCTTTCTCAGGATTACCTTTTTCGATATTGGAAGTCCCATCGGAAAATAGCTTTTTCGCCTCATCGGGAATTTCCTGGACAAAAACAACTCCGTTTTCACCAACTTGTCCGCCTCTTTTAGCCGGTTCAAGATAAATCTGAATCTGAACCGAATCTCTGCCAATGGCCCGATTAGTACTAGTCATCCCATTACTAATACCGAGGTCTCTCACGGATTCAATCTTCTCTTTGTAAAATGAATTACGACTGATGACTTTGACATAATAGTTACCAGGGCGAAGATTAGAAAATGTGAAGGCTCCGCCTTGAGTTCTGATACTTTGTATTCTGCGATAAAATTCATCCTGCAATTCGATTTCGATGTCTGAAATAGGTTGACGTTTGTCATCAAACACCATACCGGCAATCGAGTTTTGGGTATAGGCGGTCTGATGGGTTAGAAGTATGATTACTAATAAAATAATTCCATTTACAACCCCATAGAAAAAATGTTTCCTTGCTCTTGACATAGATGACTCCTTCCATTTCAAACTTTTTACTAAATAGAATAGCCCAAATTGTTAATATTGCAAGATTTTTGTGGAAGTGTGCGCAGAATAAGCAATATTATCTTTGTAAAAAAACTGATTCTTAGTTATTTATTGAATGTGTCAGAAAAAATCTACCGCGATTCGGTTCACAATATCATCCGCCTCAATACCGATACGGACGAAGGCAAACTCCTGGTGCGTTTGATTGATACGGCTGAGTTCCAACGTCTTCGACGCATTAAACAGCTCGGACTGGCTAATTTTACTTATCAGGGGGCGGAGCATTCGCGTTTTACCCATTCATTGGGCGCACTGCATCTGGCGACCCGGATTCTATTCAAACTTCAGAATACTTATCCGATTTCTGATGAGGCCCGAATTGCGGTTCGGTGCGCCGCGCTCCTTCACGACATCGGACACGGGGCATTTTCACATGTCATCGAATCTATCCTCAATTTCCATCACGAAGATTTTACGGTGGCGGCAGTTTTATCGGATGAAACCGAAGTCGGACAAGTATTAAAATCGTTTTCGCCGAATTTAGCCAAAGACATTGCCGATATTATCAAGGGAACTTTTCGTCCCTTTGCCCTCGCCCAACTGGTTTCATCGCAACTCGATGTTGATCGGATGGATTATCTTTTGCGCGACAGTTTGATGACGGGTGCCAAATACGGTGTTTATGATCTGGAATGGATTATTAAATCGCTCGAAATTGATCAGGCAAATGACCGCTTGTTTGTTTCGG
>JANOEF010000151.1:0-2095 GCA_031413075.1 Acidobacteriota bacterium
GACATTTTGCTTTTTCAACTGGTGCAGTCCTTAAAAGAACTGCCTAAATTCATTTTGTCGCTCTGCGACATTAAAGGAAGTTTTTATCGGAAAGCCCATTACTGAGCGGCACAGATATTGCACTTAGCTAAATTAGCTAAAAACGATTATTTTAAGATTTTTGCCCGCGAATAAACGCCAATGAACGCGAATAAAAAAACAAAATGACAGATTCTGAGGTGACAAATTGAAAAAAAGAAAAATATTCGCGGAGATTCGCGAAAATTGGCGGGCAAATTTTCTTTGTTTTGTCTGACTGCAATTTTGAGACCGCTCAGTAATGAGGAAAGCCCTACTTTTTGTTATGACTTTGCAATAACCCAATCAACAAACTGAAATCAAACATTCAGACATGCGGTCTGACCTAAACCCTGACGGCTCAGCCGGAATCGAAAAAAAATGACGAATCTGATTCTGGTCTAGATTCTAATTTTGACCCTAAAGACCAGGAAGACAAATAAGCACCAATGCACAAGTAGCAATGGACAATGGACAATGAAGAAAACCCAAAAACCAAGGTGACTCAACTATTTGCAAACTTTTCTTGATTTTCAATCTGTCTCAAAACATTTGCGGACCTGCTTAATTTGTGGAATTTTTTAGGTGAAATGGCGGAACTTTGACTTGATTTAGTTGTTTGATAACGCATTTGAAGCAGAGTGAAGCAAGAAATTAAGATTATGCTTGACTTCTGATTCTGACAGGAATATTTTTTATTCACAAACGAATGACAAATCAACCGGTAAAATATTTGTTAATCTGTTTTTTCCTGATTTTGGTAGTTGGTCAGGTCACCGCCCAGGTAGATGAGATCTGCGCCGAATCAGGTAATACGCCTTCATTTGACTCGCCTTTTGCCCAGGTGCCATATATCTATGGACGAATTGTCTTAAAGGGGTTAGATCCGGGGGCTAAGTTACCTGATGTGACAATTTCAATGGTTGATAGCCAGCAATCCACAAACCGTCTGACCATCGGCAAGTCGGGAAACTATTGCTTCAAAGTAAAAAATAATGGCGGGACGCTGATCGTCGAGGTGAACGGTGTCGAAGCAGGTCGGCGGTCACTGCCCTCGTTTGGCCCGGCCCAATTGCGCGAAGATTTTGAAATTTTCTGGACTCAATTACAAAAATCTGTTCCGCCCGGCGTTATCTCGGCAAAATCTTCTCATCCGACCAATCCTCAAACGGTTGAACTGTACAAAAAAACCGCAGAAGCAGAAAGCGCAAAAAATAAGGAAAAAGCGATTGGGTATCTGAAAGAAATTGTTTTGAAAGACCCGGCCGATTTTATTGCGTGGGCTCGGCTCGGGGCATTGTATTTCGGTCAAAACTCGCTTGCGGAGGCCGAGAAAGCCTTTCGAAAATCGCTTGAACTAAAGATTGAATATACCCCGGCCTGGATAAATGTCGGAATGATTCGGGTTGCCCAAAAACAGTTTGGAGCGGCCGTCGAAATTTACAAACATGCGGCGGAACTTGAGCCGAAATCCGCAAGAGTCTTTCAATTGCTGGGCGAAGCGTATCTGCAGGCCAAACAAGGCTCGCTCGGGGCAGAGGCGCTCAACAAAGCTCTCGAACTCGACCCCCGCGGGATGGCAGAATGTCATTTGCAGTTAGCGCATCTCTATCAGTTGGCCGGAGCCAAACAGATGGCAGCCAAAGAATATCAGTCATTTTTGACAAAAGTTCCGAATCATCCCGACAAAAAGAAATTTGAAAAATTTATCCAGGAAAATCCGCAGTAATTGTTTGCCCTTTCAAAATTCCGAATTTACTTTTTCTTATTCGATTCGCTTCAACTCCGAATCCATCAGAACCCAGGTTTCGGGATCAAGAATAATCTTTTGCGGCTCTCCCGTCACATTGAAAGAAAAAGTATTCGATTTTGCATCTACTTTGATTCGTTCAATTTGCGGTTTTGATTGACCCGGATAATAGATTCCGACTTCCACAGGCATTTTGAATAAACTTCCGTCATTCTGAACCTGTTCAAGATTAAGGCGAACCAGTTTTTTGCCGCTTTCAAAACGCCAATCACCCTTGATTTTCAATGT
>JANOEF010000152.1:0-3331 GCA_031413075.1 Acidobacteriota bacterium
GATGAAGCAATTTCCGAAAAGCTGGAAGAAAATTTTAAACGGCAAAAATATAAGAAAACGAAGCAGGAAAGTGTCTGATGATAATAAAATTCTATTTTGATGAAGACGCTTCAGACCTTGCCCTCCTGGAAGCCGCCCGCAGTCGCGGAGTGGAAATACTTTCCACCCAAGAAGCCGGAAACAGAGGAAAATCAGACCGTGAACAACTTGAATTTGCTAATTTAACTGAACGAGTTTTATTCTCTTACAATGTCGGAGATTTCATTCAGCTACACACCGAGTTTTTGACTGACGGCACTCAACATTCGGGTATTCTGTTAACAAAACAACGCGGTTTTGGAATCGGCGAAAAAGTTCGTCGGATGCTCAATCTTATTAATTCAAAATTTGCCGAAGAAATGGAGAACGAATTGGAATTTTTGAGCAATTGGTAAATTATGAATCAAACCTATATCAACGAACTAAAAAATCACATCGGCGAGGAAGTCACTTTGAAAGGTTGGCTTTACAACTCGCGTTCAAGCGGAAAATTGGTCTTTTTACAACTGAGAGACGGAACCGGAATCGTCCAATGTGTCGTGTTTAAGCCTACTAACGAAGAATTATTTGAATCGGCAAAATCGCTGGGGCAAGAGTCTTCGATTATCGTCACCGGGACAGTTAAAGAAGATACGCGCTCAGCAATCGGAGTGGAACTGGACGTCACCGGCTTGGAAATTATCCAAAATGCCAGCGATTATCCGATTACGCCAAAGGAACACGGAACGGAATTTCTGATGGACAATCGCCATCTTTGGATTCGCTCAAAAAAGCAACACGCTGTTTTGAAAGTCCGTCACACGGTCATCAAAGCAACCCGCGATTATTTTGATAACAATGGTTTTATCTTGGCCGACACTCCGATTTTTACGCCGGCTGCCTGCGAAGGGACGACTACGCTTTTTGAAGTTGATTATTTTGACGATGATAAAGCCTATTTGACGCAATCCGGTCAACTTTACAACGAAGCAACCGCCGCGAGCTTTGGCCGAAGCTACGCTTTCGGACCGGTTTTCCGCGCCGAAAAGTCAAAGACACGGCGGCACCTGACAGAATTTTGGATGGTCGAACCCGAAATGGCTTATGCCCATCTTGACGACGTGATGACCCTCGGCGAAGGTTTAATAAAATTCATCGTCGAACGGGTTTTAGCCGATCGGCGTGACGAATTAACTGTCCTCGAACGCGATATTTCTAAACTCGAAGCCATCCTAGCCGAAAATTTTCCGCGTGTACATTATGACGAAGCCGTTAAAATTTTGAAAGAAGGTTTTGCCAAAGGCGAACTCGATAACGATTTTGAATGGGGCGGAGATTTTGGTGCGCCTGACGAAACTTATATTTCTAAACAATTTAATGCGCCAGTTTTCATTCATCATTTCCCAACTGCCATCAAAGCTTTTTATTTTGAACGAGACAGGGAACGCCCCGAATGTGCACTCGGCGCAGATTTGATTGCGCCCGAAGGATACGGCGAAATCATCGGCGGCGGTGAACGGGCGATGGATTTAGAGTTTATGGAAAAACAAATCGAATCGCATAATCTACCCAAAGAAGCGTTTGAATGGTATTTGGATCTTCGCAGATTCGGGACAGTTCCCCACGCCGGTTTTGGAATGGGCATCGAAAGATGTGTCGCGTGGATGTGCGGGATTGAGCATGTCCGCGAGACAATCCCTTTTCCGCGAATGCTTTATCGGTTGAAGCCTTAAGAAAATGCTCTCAAATAACACAATCATTGCCGACATCAAACAAATCATCGAACAATCTCGTGAAAACGCGATTCGTTCAGTTGATTTTGCGCGTGTGCAAATGTATTGGCAGATTGGCAACCGAATTTTTGAAGAAGAGCAACACGGCAAAGAACGTGCTGATTATGGGGCTTATATTCTTCAGTTTCTTTCTGAACAACTTCAACCTGACTTCGGTAGCGGTTTTTCTAAACGTCAATTAGAGCTAATTCGTCAATTTTATCGCACATTTCCAATTGCGAACGCACTGCGTTCGCAATTGAATTGGACTCAATATAAGTTGCTGATTCGCATCGAAAACACAGACAAACGCGAGTTTTACATTGCCGAAACTGTCAAAAATAATTGGACTTCGCGGCAAATGGAACGTCAGATAAATTCGCAGTTATTTGAAAGATTGCTGCTGAGTAATGATGTCAAAAGCGTTTTGGCAGTGGCAAGAAACGAAAAACTTCCGAGCGAAGCTAAAGAAATTATCAAGGATCCGATGGTGTTGGAATTTCTTGGGCTAAAGCGTGAAAGTAGTTATTACGAAAAAGATTTTGAGCGAGCAATTATTACACATTTGCAGGATTTTTTGCTCGAAATCGGAAATGGATTTTCCTTTGTCGCCCGACAAAAACGGATTCATCTCGACGGCGATGAGTTTTTTATAGATTTGGTTTTTTATAATCGTCTTTTGCAATGCTTTGTCTTGTTTGAAATCAAAAAGAATAAGTTGACGCATCAAGATTTAGGACAATTGCAAATGTATGTCAATTATTATGACCGGGTTGAAAGGTGCGATTTTGAGAATCCAACAATCGGAATTTTACTCTGCGCTGATAAAAACGATTTGGTCGTTAAATACTCGTTACCCGAAGATAATCAGCAAATTATGGCGGGCAAATACGAGTTGTTGTTGCCCACAGAAAAACAACTGATTGACGAATTACACAAAACTTTAATGGAATTGGAGTAATTTGCCGAATTGAACACATCCGCGTGACAATTCCTTTTCCGAGAATGCTTTACAGGTTGAAACCCTAAATGTTGTCAAAAGCAGTTTTATTAATTTCTTTTTTTAGCTTAGCCATTTTTTTGTGCTTCGCCGTTTGGGTGGGGTCGAGACAGGTATTACCTTCGCAGGAACCTCTCCCAACTGGTGCCGAAAATGACTCAGACCGCTCCTCAAACCAAATATCCAACCTTGATCCCAAACCTGTATTGGTTAAAAAGGGAGTGCCGGATGCCGGACTCCAAACTAAAACAAACACTTTTTTACCGCTTTTTAATAATATGCAATTTGTTCCGATATTTATTATTGATGAGCCGATAATCAAGCAGGGATCAGAAACTCAAAAAGGGGTTGCCTACACAGTTTGCCTAACTGACGGTAATCCTACTATTTACTTAAAAAGAGTTTTTTATAGAGGGGCAAACCAAAAACAACTTGGTAACATCATCAAACACGAACTGGTTCACGCCTGGTTTTGCCGGCAGGGCGTTCAGGTCGGACACGATGAACGATTTCGGAAAAAATTTGAGGAAGTCGGAGGATT
>JANOEF010000153.1:0-2784 GCA_031413075.1 Acidobacteriota bacterium
CGCGATCAAACAGACTGAGGCAATCGGTATCGAGAATTATCATTTATTTTCGTCCTCATCATAATTTAACTTTTGCGATTCTCGGTATTCACGACCTAAACGCATAGCCTCGTCATAAATCGGGTCATCAGCAAATTTTCCGGCAATTTTTTCATACCAGCGTTCCTTGTTACCTTCTTTTTTATCAGCTTTACTTTTTAACAAAGCAACTTCTGCCTCTAAAGCAACTATTCTGTTTTCTAATTCAGTATTTGTCATAACATGTAGGATTTTATCACAAATGAAAATTTGTTTAATAAACTTTTATTCGCCTGATTCGCGGGCTAAACTTTCGGTTTCTGGATTGAATTTTCTCGAATCTGTAGAAACTCCGCCGAAAATGTTCGACCAAGGTGATACATTTTTTAGATTTGATTAACCTCGATCTTACTTTTTGAAATTTCTAATCAATGTTAAAATTCATAACGCTATCTAAGCACCAATGTACAAGTAACAATGGACAATGGACAATGAAGAAAACCCAAAAACCAAGGTTACTCAACTATTTGCAAACTTTTCTTTATTTTTAATCTGTCTCAAAATATTTGCGGACCTGCTTAATTACATTTAATTTAACCATTTAGGAGAACATAATGCGTTATCAAATTTTATTCATGTTTATTTTATCGAGTTTTCTAACCGCGTGCGGTCCGGGCGTCGAGCCGACAAAAAATAATGCTAATAACAATTCAAATGCGGTAAAAAACACCAATACCACCCCTCCATTAAACACAAACAAACAAACTGAAACCGCCAAAGTTGACGATGCCCCTTCAATTAAGCCAACTATTGAAGGGTTTTACGAAGCCTTGAAAAAGAAAGACGAGGCGGGAGCCAAAAAATATCTTTCGGCGGCCGCTCTCAAATATTATGAAACCGAGGCGAAAACCGAAAAGAAAACCTGGTTCGTTTTTTTGCTCGAATCCGAAGACCCAATCGGCGAAAAGCGCGAAGTTCGGAATGAGAAAATAAGCGGCGAAAAAGCGGTGGCGGAGATCAAAGGCGGATCCCTCGGCGTCTTTACCCCGATCGCTTTTGTTAAGGAAAATGGTGAATGGAAATTTGATTCACCGGAGGCGAGTCCGACCATCAATGATCTGAAACGAACCGATATGCCTGCTCACAAGGCTAAATAAGTTGTTGATTCTGTTGAGTTTAGAAAATGAGTAAAAAAACGTCGAAAAAAACTTTAATTTTTGACGTTTTTTTTTCATTTTCCTCTTTACATTTGCAAAATTTATGCTAGTATCACGAACTTGTTTGGGTATGATTGTGAAATTTTGCCCAAGCAAGTTAGAAAACATTTTAGAGGTAAGACAAGAAACAATTATGAACATTAAAGTATTAACTTTATCTGCCGTAGCATCAGCTGCTTTGTTAATTTCGGCTTGTGGTGGAGAAGCACCAAAAACCAATACCAATGCACCTGCCAATAAACCGGCGACCAATGCGGCACCAACCAATGCGGCACCGACTAATGCGGCACCAACTAATGCGGCACCAACCAATGCTGCTCCTTCAAATGCAAAACCCGCTGCTAATATGTCAGATAAAAAAGACGAAAAAGCACCGGCTAATGTCGCTAATACTGAAAAGAAAGATGGCGATATGAAAAAAGATGATGCTAAAAAAGATAAATAATTTTAATTAGCTCAAAAAAATAAAGCCAGTCAAGTTTTCAATAAACTCGGCTGGCTTTTTTGCGTCTCGAATTATCTATCAATTAACTCGCGGCTTTGACATTCGGCTGATAAGGCGGAAGGATGATTCGAGCCTGTTTTTCGCGTTTTAAGCCCAAAGCCCAATCTGCCTGCATCAGAGTGTGAATATCACGGGTTCCTTCGTAGATCACCGCCGCCTTGCAATTTCGTAAATATCTTTCAACCGGATAATCGTTGATGTAGCCGTTGGCACCGTGGATTTCTATCGCCATGGAGGCCGCTGTTTCACTTCGGATCGTGGCTTGCCATTTAGCTAAACTGGCGGCTTTGGCACTCGGTTTCCCCTGATTTTTCAAATATCCGGTTTGCAGACAGAGCAATCTGGTCATTTGATAATCGGCTTCCATATTTGCGATTTTTTGTTTGACGAGCTGGAAATTACCGATCTTTTGCCCCTGAACCTCTCGGGTATTCGCATACGAAACAGAGGCATCACGAGCCGCCCGAATCAACCCGGTCGCCCCCGACGCTACGGTGTAGCGTCCATTTTCAAGCGCAAACATCGCAATCTTGAACCCTTCGCCTTCGAGTCCAAGCATATTTTCTTTCGGCACCCGAACATCCTGCAAGGAAAAGTAACCCGTATTTCCCGCTCTAATTCCGAGTTTGCCGTGCAAAGTTCCGCTGGAAAATCCTTTCATTCCGCGCTCGACGATAAAACAAGACAGTCCCGTGTGATCCCGAACCTTTTGTTTTTCGGTGTCTGTCCAACAGAAAAAGAGGAAATTGTCGGCGACGTCGCCAAGCGAAATCCACATTTTTTCCCCGTTCAAGATCCAGTCATCTCCATCGCGCTTGGCGTATGACTTCATTCCGATGACGTCCGAACCGGCGTTTGGTTCAGTCAGACCGAAAGTCGCACGTTTTTTGCCTGTGGCTTGCGGAACCAGATATTTTTGTTTTTGTTCCTCAGTTCCCCAACTATAAATAGACATTGAGTTGAGTCCAACGTGGACGGACATAATCACCCGGGCAAACGTGTCACACGCTTCTAATTCTTCGCAGACCAACCCGAGCGAAACGT
>JANOEF010000154.1:0-2919 GCA_031413075.1 Acidobacteriota bacterium
CACATTTTGCCGATTTTGGGGGTGAAAAATGAAGTGTCAAAAATACTCCAACTTAATAGATGATTTGGTCGAAGGCGAACTCGACGAACAAAATGCCAGAACGGTTAATTTACACCTTTTCAGCTGTCGGGAATGCGCTTCTCGGTTTGAGATTTTGCAGCGCGAAAAAGCGATGTATGCCCATTATTTGTTTGAGGTTGAGCCGTCCATTGATTTGTCGGTCAGATTTCAGCAAAAACTTGAAACCGAAGCACCGGAGAATCTGTTGACAACCCGGCCGAGTTTGAGAGAATTTGAAGGAATTACCCGAATATTGGGCTTTTTGCGTTTGAATCTCGCCTTCACCGCAGCGGGTCTGGTGATTTTAATTGCGTTTGTTTTGGCTTTATTGAATCTGATCAATCCCGGTTCAAGTCAATCAATCAACCTCGCTTACCAAAAGAACGATCATAAAATCCAACTAGCTCTTCCGATTATGTTGCCAAAAGAAACTCCGCCACTACCTGAAAAGAATAAAATAGTTACGGATAAAGACGATCCTGAGGTGACTAAAAAAGATTTGACCGGAGAATCACGCTTAACTCCGATTGGGGTCAAACAGGTAGTTAAACCCACCATCCGAAGCCCAAAAGTGACACCGGAAACTATTCAGCTGAACGAAGACGAGAAACTTCAAATCAAGGAAATCCAGGCTTTAGAAATCCAAACCGTCAAACAAATGGAGAAAGTTGAACTTTTGCTTCGGACGTTTAGAAATATTCGCTATACCGAAGGAAGCGACCAATATGATATTTCCTACGAAAAACAACAAGCCCGTAAATTATTGCAGAATAACGTTGAACTCCGTCAAAAAGCGGAAAGTTTCGGCACCATCTTTTCCGAAGAAATGTTAAGCAAAGTTGAACCGTATCTATTGGACATTGCTAATTTGGAAATTAATCCGACCTCCGAAAAAGTATCGGAAATCAAAGAACGAGTCAGAAATCAAAATATCATTGCCAGTCTGCAAAGTTTTTAGACAAAAAATTTTAATCAAAAGGAAAGAAATTATGAACAGCCATATTTTAAGAAAATTATTCTTTATCAGTTTAGCTATTATCACCATCAATTTTGTGTTGATGCCGTTGGTTAGTTCGGTTTCAGCCGCGACCGATGAAAAAGCAAAATATGTAACCAGCGGAGACGAAAAGTTTGACCGTATTTATCGGGAAGCACGTGATTTACACGATAAGGAACAATGGCCACAAGCCATTGAAAAATTCAAAGAGATCGTTTGCGATTGTCCCGAAAAAAAATATGTTGATGCGGCATTTTATTGGCTGGCTCATAGTTACAAAAAATTAAAAATGTTCAAAGAAGCCACGGAATCGCTAAATCGGCTGATGAAAAATTTTCCCGATTCGTCGTGGACGGACGATGCCAGGGTGATGATTTATGAACTTCGCAGTGCCGGCGGGCAAAATACCTATACAGTTACCACAGCTAACGCAGTGACTCCCGGGTTTCCCCTGACCGGTCAGACTGTCGCAGGTGTCGTCAACGGTAACCTCTGGGAAACTTCTGCATATACCTTTTCTGCACAACCTCAACTTGACCGTGAGGACGAAATTAAACTTGCCGCATTTCAGAGTTTGCTGGCCGGTGATCCTAAACGCGGGATTGAAATCATCAGCAATATTTTGAAAACCGATTCCAAAGCAAGCGAAACCTTAAAACGTGAGGTAATTCGCTCCCTCAGCAATCCGCGCCCGATTAAAACCCCGTATTCGGGTAGTTATTGGGTCTATGAAACATCTCTCGCCCTCATCGGCAAACAGGATATTCCAATGTTGCGAGATACTCTGCTGCGCGGTCTCCAAAACGAATTAAACATCAAGATTCGCACCGAGATAATTTATGCGCTCATCAATCTCAACGATGAACAAACTGTCAATTACCTGACCCAACTCTATACAACAGAAAATAACCGGGAAATTAAGAAAGCCCTCATCAATTCGTTTGGGAGAGCCGGAAATTTGCATTATTTAATGTCCGGATATTACGCGCCGTCAGCGGCCATCACGACCAACGGAAATGCGGAACTGCTGAGAGAGCGCGCGACAGAACTGAAAGCTAAGGCTGAAAGTACCGTGACGGCTAAAGCTCAGGGCGGAAATTCTGAAAAAACCTCGCCGGGTAATGCTTTCAGGAAGATTTATTTTGAAAAATTAATGGAAATTACCCGCACCGAAAAAGATCCTGAATTACGCCGGCTGGCATTTTCGAATCTGCAAAAATTTTCCGGCTGGTCAACCAATGACGGAATTGTCGAAATGCTATCGCAAATTTATGAGTCCGAAAGTGACGAGCAATTCAAATCTTCGATCATTCGCGCCTTTGCCGGAATGAAACAAAGCCAGGCCACCGGTAAACTTCTTGAGATTGCCAAAAATGATAAGTCAGACAAGATGCGGCTCGAAGCAATTTGGGCCATGAGAGGGAGCAAAAACCCGGAAATCATCAAGTTTTTAGAAGACCTCATCAAGTAAAAAACATCAACAACCGGAACAAAGATAAGAGCGGAGGGTAATGCGAACAGCGACACCCTCCGCTACTTAAAGAAACTAACTCCGAGTTTTGAGTTTCGAAAATGTTTGTCTCAAAAAAAATGCAAACAATTTCTTCAAAAAACCGCACTTTACTTAATCCTCATATTTTTGAAATTCATTGATGAGAAAAATAAAATTCCAATCAGCGTCCTTTTTTTTCAAACTGCCCGGATACATTAAATATAAAGTAAGTAAAAGAGTCAAAATAAGTTGCTCCATTTAGATTGCATTTGTGCAGAAGCCCCCACGAAGTAAGGGCGTAATTGATGGCACACTTACTTCGTGAGGGTTTCTGCATGAAACCAAACGGCTCACTTTATTTCGGACTTGT
>JANOEF010000155.1:0-5313 GCA_031413075.1 Acidobacteriota bacterium
GATGGGATAGCCTTTGAAAATACTCGAAGCCAAATTGGCCAACCCCTGACCGATCAGCTCCTGATTAACGTCTATGCGTTGTCTGGATTTTGAGGAAATTGATTTGGCGACGGCATACGCCTCTAAAAATCCGACAATCGAAATGATCAAAGCACTGGGGAGCAAGGCCAACAAATTTCCAAATGAAATTTGCGGAAGCGTGGGCCAACTTATCTGAGCATTGATTTGACCAATCACATCAATCCCATGATTCTCAAAATTAAAGAGATATGACAGAAAAATACCGGACGACATAATAATCAGTCCGGCGGGAAAAGCTTTTGAAAAACGCCTTTTGGTAAAAATAATAAAAAAGATGCTCAAGCCGCCGATGAGCAAGGTCCAAAAATTTGTGTGAGGCAGAGATTTGAAAATTTCAAAAAAGTTCAGAAAGACAAACTCGTGATTTTCGACTTTGAAACCGAATAAATTCGGGATCTGAGTAGAGGCGATAATAATCGCGGCGGCGGAGGTAAATCCGGCTATCACGCTGTGCGAAATAAAGTTCATGATAAAACCGAGTTTGAAGATCCCCATCAAAAGTTGGGTCAAGCCGATGATCAGAGCCAGAATTATCGCCAGTGCAATAAATTCTGAAGTTTCGGGCTTGGCGAGCGGCACCAGCGCGGTCAAAGTGAGAAAAGAAACCAAGGCCACCGGTCCCGAAGAAAGATGCCGACTGCTCCCCCAGAGCGAGGCAACGGCCGTTCCGAGAAACGCCGCGTAAAGCCCATAGACGGGCGGCAACCCGGCCAGAATAGCATAGGCCATGACCTGCGGAATGAGAACAATCGCAACCGTGATCCCGGCCACAAAATCTTTGTATAATTTTTCTTTATCGTAACCTTTGAGCCAGCCTAAAAACGGCAAAAAGACTTCTGGATTAAAATAATTTTTAAGCGACATTTCCTATGTATGAAATAAATTCAGACTCAGTAGATCCAAATTTGGAAAAACGGGTTGGTGTGGACTGTTTGAATCTGACCTCCGAATTCGACTCAAACCGCAAAAAATCTTCAATTATCGGAAGTAAAATCGGCAATTCAACCAAAATTCAAGCTTTGGAGCGATAGAAAATCCAAAATCTAAAATCTAAAATCCAAAATTTAGATCTCCTGAGACTCTGAACTTTGATAAGTTCCCATGTCGGTTTTTACAAACCGCTCCGCACAATATCGTGCAGGCGTAATAAACCGCAACATTTGCCCCCATCAACAACCGGCAAAACCGAGATTTGCATCGGGCGATTTTCCATTAGTTGAAGAGCATCGTAAGCCAACATTTCCGGCGCCGCGACAATCGGACTGATGGTCATCATTGATTCGGCGGAAAGGCTTGCAAAATTTTCGGGCAAAGTTTTTTCGATAGTTCGGCGTAAATCGCCATCGGTCACAATCCCGATCAAATTCTCGTTTTCGTCAACCACATTGACCGCGCCGAGGGCATATTTGGAAATGGCTTTGACAACTGCTAACCAGTTTGCGTCCGGCGAAATGTTTGGACTCCGGTGCATTAGATCCGACACTTTGAGCGTCAAACGCTTGCCCAGACGGCCCGCCGGATGATTGGCGGCAAAATCTTCTTCGGTCCAGCCTTTTTCGATCGACAGCGTAATTGCCAGCGCATCGCCGATGGACAGGGCGACTGTGGTGGAGGTGGTCGGAGCCAGATTTAGCGGACAGGCTTCTTCGCTCACCGAAGCGTCGAGCGTCACCTCGGCAGACCGCGCCAGCGTCGAATCCAGATTGCCGACAATCGTAATCAACGACACCCGCCGTTGTTTCAAACTCGGCAGAATGGCTAAAAGTTCTTCGGTCTCACCCGAATTTGAAAGTGCGATCACTACGTCGCCCTCACCGATAATGCCGAGACTGCCGTGCAAAGCGTCGGATGAGTGGACAAAAACGGCGACGGTTCCGGTGCTGGTCATGGTCTCCGCGATTTTATTGGCAATGATCGCCGATTTCCCAACTCCCGTCACTACGACCTTAGTTTTGCAGTTCATCAAAAGTTCAACCGCCTTTTCAACTGATTTCTGATCCAGATGTTGTGCGGTGTGCTCGATGGCGGACGCTTCTAAACGTAATAATTCAATAACTTGGGAATATCTTTTGCTCACGAAATTTTCTATGAAACAATAATTATAATCTAGTGTCTAATAATGCAAGTTGAATTCTAACAGACAAGCTGGTTTTTTATGAAAACGAAATATATTTTTGCCTTCACGATTTTGATGGTTCCGGTCTTTATCTGCGGATTTTTGGAAAGAGAAATTTTCGCTAATCAGATCCTTACGGGGAGGGGAAAGTGATTGAAAATCTTTGATTCGGCCGAAACACAAATGGGCGGTGAACGTGGACGCACAACGTAAACGCTTATTTTAAGTTTCAAGCCTTCGCAGATTTTTGTTTTCAACCGAATTTACGGACGCGACTGGAATCCACTGGCCTCAAAAACTCACCGATTTGATCAAAAGTGAGATGGTAATTTACACTCTACTCATTTTGCGGTTGTTCGGGCTTGCGCCGCGTATTGATGAACCACAAAACCAGAATCGTTAGACTGATGATACCCGTGATTTCATAGTTTCTGCCCGTTATCAGAGTATCAATATCAAGCAAAACCACCACCAGTGCCCCGGTGATAATAACACCGTTGAGCCAGTCAAATCTTTTCTGAAAGAACATCAATTGAATGACGAAAAATAAGATCCCGATAGATAAAACTAACGATAAATATACCATTTCCCCCTCCTTGCCCTACGCCGTCTGCTCCATAGTCAAATTATTCAATGCTTTTTTACTGACCAAACTTACGACAACTACCGCTAAAATTGTGGCGGCTATCCCAACTATTACCATCCAGGATTCCTGCGGCTGTGAAAAATCGAGTTCGGACAAGCTTGAACCGACAAAAACTACCGCCGAAGCTCGCGGCATCATACCTAAAATAGTCCCGATGATAAATGTTTTAAACGAGACCCCGGAAGCCGAAATAATAAAATTGGTGACCGCAAAAGGCATGGCTGGTGAGAGCCGGATGAGCGTCACAATCATCAAAGTTTTGAACGAATTGTCTTTTAGTAAAGCCCGATGAATGGCCTGAAGTCTCGGTTTTTGGTTGATAGTCGAAAGTAAATTACTCTTGGCGTAATGTCTGGCTAAAACAAACATCAACGTTGAGGCTCCGACAAGGCCGATAATCTGAGCCATGAGGCCAATCTGAAAACTAAAGGCAAAACCGCTGACGACTCCTAAAATATTGGTCGCCAGCAAGGCCAGTCCCGAAAATATGGTCATAAAGATGACAAAAATCAGGACTCCGATCTCCATGTTTGCCTGAAGCCAGGGGCTGATCTGATAAACAAAAGTCAGTAAGATCATTGAACCGATTGGAGGCAAAATCATGGTTAATACGGCAACCGAACCGAATTTTCCAAAATCAGTGGTTAATTCTTTTATTTTTTCCGTTAGTTTGTGTAGTTTCATCTGTTTGATAAAAGTTACCAATTATCGAGTTTGCTAAAACCTTACGAAAAACTCAAGTTTAAGTCTTATGTTTTTGGAATCGGGTTAAAAAGGTCGAGAACAATTCGCCAGCTTCCTTTGCGAAATTTCCAGATTTGAAGAAAATTTCCTTTTTCGACCTCTTTTCCGGTTTTGTCAAAGAGGGTGTAAGCATTACTCAAATAGGCCAAATCGGCCGCACCGGTAAATATCGAACGTTTCGCAAATTTTATCTTGAATTTGGACTTTTTAAGCTCCGCCAGCGTATTTTTCTTGCCGATAAACGGGACTTTCCCTTCCCGATAAAGCCGAATATCTTCGCCGGCAAAAGCTTTGTAAGCCTTCTCCAACCCGGATTTGTCCGCCATTTCAAAAAACTGAGTCGAGGCGTCCGCGGCCGAAACTTTATTTTCGTTGAGCTCTTTGCCCGAATCGGTCGGCGAGGTCCAGCTATTGACCAATGGCACAACCGGATGACTGATGCCGATGTCGAGGACGAATCTAAAATTACCATCCAACTGTTTTTGCCAAAGAGTCACATAATGACCAAAGCTGGTGGGAGTGTCACCCTTCCCTTTTGGACGAAATTCCCAGGGGCCGGTCGTGTATCCAATGACGCCGTTTGACGAAATATCCGCAAATTGCGGCGTCCAGGCCAAAAGCGACGGTGCAGCCGGACGATCCTTCCAAAACTCCCGGCTGTTGATCGGATTTGGGTTAAACTGTATCCCGTCCACTGCCGAAAATTCGAGAAAAGCCGCTCGGGTGTTTTTTTCAGCAGCCGTCCGGGCAAAGGATCTTTCGGTTTCGACAACTTTTTCCAAACTGCTCTGGGCCGAAAGGCTGACTCCGGCAAAAATGGTCATCAAGAACGTAAATATAATCTTCATAATTTATTTGCACTTAAATTTATTTCCAATAAACATAAATTTGTGACAAAAGGCAAGTATTTGGGGATGAGCTGAAACAAAATAAGATAGAGCAAAAACCTGCAATTCAATTTTAGCAGGGTGGGGAAAATATAGAATTCATCTCTTTTTTTAGAAAAACGAGTTCTGATTCTTTTTGACAAAGGCTTCTATTTCCGATAGTTTTTTCAGATTTTCCAGCTTTTGATTAGCTTCCGAGTTGGTTGTAAAATCTTTTCCGCTATTAACAAATATCGCATTTGAAGGATACGAATTTTTCGCCCCCAAACAACTACCGGCCATGACGATGTCGGTCAAACCATCCATGTTTAAATCCTTAAAGACGACCCCCTCGACCCAACAGGCGGATTGACCGTCAAAGGCGTCGGGCAAATCAACCACCGAATTTCCGTTTTGATAGATATGAAAAGTCGAACCGCGCGGCACATCTTTTTCATCCGACATATCCTCAAGGCTGGCCAAAGTCACAAAACACATATTGGCAAACGGCTTAAAATCTAGCGGAAAGCTCTGTGATTTAATTTGGCGTTTGCCCTCACGTTCGACGGGTGAACAACTAGCGGCTGCAGATTTTGTCTCAACTTTCGGGGTTGCAGTGGTGGTCGAATTCGGCTTGACCGGTTCATTGACAGCCGGTTTTTGGACATTCGTATTTGAAGCATTCTGGTTATTCGATGGAACGTTTTCCGAAACCTTCGGAATCAATGAACAAGCGGTCAAAAATGTCAGATAAATAGTAATCGTTATGGTTTTCATTTGGATGTTCTGAAGTTATAAATATTAACCATCATCAAAACACAAAAAGCCGTCCCTTAGCAAATTAAATTAAATTGAATTTT
>JANOEF010000156.1:0-3623 GCA_031413075.1 Acidobacteriota bacterium
GGAAGCGCGACGGGTCGGGACGGGGGCTGGCTGACCGAGAGGGAAACCGAAAACCTCGACCTCAGCCAAAGAGAGGGATTCAGGTTCGTTTTTGTTAATTGCCAATTGCACTAAATTTCCGATAACATTGACCGGAATTATAAGCGGATTTGTTGCCGCCGCAGAAGGGAAGGTTTTGGCAAAAGGATGAGAGCTTGAATCAATGATTCTGACAGAAACATTATTTAACCGTTCGGCGCAGCAATCGGTTCGATTCCAGATTCTGATCTCGGTGATCTGATATCGTGCGCCAAGATCGACGGTCCAAGCGGGGTAACTCCTACTTATCGTATGAGTTACTGACCCATTAGCAAAATTACCGTCCGTGTTTCCATCCACTGCTCTTGAAGCCACTCCATTAAATGCATCAGTTGATTGGGTAGCGACTTTTCCTAACGCAACATTTGTTTGTCCCAACGCATGCGTAACCGTAAGAAGCATCGTCAAGCCTAAAGCTAAGATCAATAAAAGGTGTTTCATGTTTTTTTTCTCCTGGTCGGCAGGACCTGCTTAAAAGATCTGCCATTGTGAAGAAAATTGTCGGTCGGAAGGGAACGCTGTCTTCACTTATCAGACGAGCCTCGGCCAAAGTATTTAAGCAGTAAGGCAAAATTAAAAGTGCAAAATGAAAAAAGTCTGATATCTGACAAGTTATTAACAGACAAAGATTTAACCAGAAATTTAGCCAAATCAAAATGTCGCAAAACTTTTGCTGACCTGCTTACTTAAGAATTATGCCAACCATTAAAAGAGGGAGATTATAAAATTATCTAATTAGGCTGGTGCGGAGATTATACACTTTTTTGGGATTTTGACGGAAATTTATTTTTGAAAGGTTGGCGGGTGGTTTTATTCACCGGGTCTTTCTGATAAAAACAGATGCTCAACATATATCCGCCTTGCAATTGCGAACATTAGTCTGTTACATTTCCTGCGGTTCTAATCTAAAAAGCAGCCGACCACAAATGTTCGATTCAGACCGGATCACTGCGCATTTGTGGCGTTTTTACAAATCGTTTATTGAGAACTGCGCTGCCTTACCGGAAGTCGGATTGACGCTATCTATCTGCCTCCGGTATATCAACACCTCTATTTCTTCAGTAAAGAACTTTCTCTCACAAGACACAAGATGAGTGTCTGAGATGCCGATCACCCATCACCGCCGGATACTCAAAGAATCATTGCCCCGGACGAATTATGAATTTCTTTATCTCAACGGAATTTAGGTCGTGGAGATAAAAAAATAGTCCGATCCTCCGAAGTACAAAGACTGTCAGTGAAAAGGAAAAATTATGACAAAAATTAAATGTTTCGTATTAATAACGACGATCGGTTTGCTGTTCCCCGGTTTGGTTCAGGCCCAGCAGAACAAATTGATCGCCCTGGGTTCGGTCGGTCCGATCAAGGTCGGAATGACCGTCGCCAAAGCCCGCCGGGCCGCCAAACCTCTGATCATTTCCAGGGGAACTCCGGGGTTTGAGGGGGAGGTTGAATATACCGTCAAAAACGGTAAGGCACGGGTCCTGACCTTTGTCGAGTATTCCGGCAGCATTTCCTCCATCGAGGTCTGGAACAAAAGTTACCGCACGGCTGACGGAGTGTCGGTCGGGATGTCTTTGGACAATCTGGAGAAAATATACGGCAAGATCAAAAAGATCAGTATCGGCGAACAGGATGATTTTGAATATGCGGTCTTTACCAAACATCCGAAAGGACTGTTTTTGAGAGTTGCGGTCCGGGGCCGGGGAAAGCGCGCCGGAATCTACCCGGATGATTCATTTTCCGCCACTCGCTTCAACCCCGGAATTTATCTTCAATCGATTCAGACCTATGGAGGAGACATCTCCGAAGAAGAAATGGATCAGCTGGAAGAAAGTTCCGATCTGAATGAAGCCAATAAGATAATTTATCATTTTGGCGACGGCTCGGTTGGGCCAGAATATCATCGAAGCTATACCATAACCATCACCACTTCAAAAGCCAAGCTCGTCGTGGACAGTTATGGAAAAATGATAGCCGAATCAGAAGTTGACATTACCAGCGACGAATTGGCGTCCGTCCTCAAAGCGGTCCAGAACGGCAATATTAAAAAGCAGGAAAGAACCTCCCAACCGGGATGTACCGGCGGAACGAGCGAGTCACTTGGCCTTTACAGAGATGAAAAAGAGCTTTTTAAGGAAAGCGCTTCACATTGCGGAGGACAGGATTCAGGAAACCTGTCTGGGGACGTGGACTCAGTGAGAGCCAAAATGAGTTCGTACTTTCCCGACTTTAAAAAACTGATCCGCCAGGGCGTACCTGTAAATTAATGGGACGAGTTTTTCCTAAAAAGGAATGTTTGTCCACAAAACGAATAAGGATACAAAAGATTGCTTCGATTATGGTTCAACCAAGATGGAAGATGTCCTATTTGTGAAAGTAGAATAACCAAACAAACAGGATGGCATCTTCATCATATTCAACGAAAAGTTGATGGAGGCAAACATACCTTTGAAAATACGGTGTTACTGCATCCAAATTGTCACAATCAAGTTCATAGTCAAAAATGGACAGTTTCAAAGCCGTGTTTGTAAAAGAACATTATGAATGGCTTGAGCCGTGTGCAGTGAAAGTGTGCGCACGGTTCTGAGGGGACGGAGTGGCAGCAATGTCACTCTGTTACCCGACAATCAACCAAAAGCGAGAGCGGCTGAGGGATTCAATGAAGCAGGAAGCAAACAGAAAACCTTTTTTATAAGTTTTTATAAGTTTTGTGTAACGACAGAGACCATTTCAAGAAAGGGATTTTAATTCCGAACTTTGGAAAAGCGGCGATTATCAAACTCGCGGTGAGATGGCAAGAGATTTACGCGGGTTGGTGACGGATTACAAAGTGCCTTGGAAAAAATCGGCTGACGAAGTTCGGAAAATTTGGGCAAACCCGATTTCATTACTCAGGCTGATTGCTGTCAGGTTGTTTGTGCCGTTTCTGCCCAAAAAGTTGAAATGTGGCTGTATAACATTGAAATTGACCGAGATTATTAGGTGAATCGGGAAAGAAAAATTATTCCGCGAGCCTTCAAATTATATTTTCGCAAAGGTGAACCGCAAACCTTTGAAACCGTCATCGGCGAGAGAGAGGGTGACCATTCTTTGCAGAATTTCTTCGTCAGCCCAAACTAAAACAAACGATTCGCTGCTTTTTGAGGTTACTAAAAGTTATCAGAGCGGTCCGAAAAGTTCGTCCACGATTTTTTATTTTTACCAAAGCGGACGGATTGATTGCCAAACATAATCCAGCCGACTCGCTTATAAAACAATCAGAGGCAAAAAAGCCAAATGTCGGCAAATCTCCCCGGCGAAAATATCCGAACTGGTTAAGATTGCGGAAGAAGCCGATTTTCAGACGGCTCAACACAATTATAATGTTTTCAGCGGCGGAATTGATTGGGGTCATTCTCTAGAGAGTCAGAACCGTCTCCGGTAGGAGATGGTTTAACTCAACCATTGAAGTAGCCAAGATTAAACCATTGGCTACCGCCAAACCTTCTTCTGACACAACTTCAAAGGATTAAGTGGAGCATTTTATTTAACTTCTTTTACTT
>JANOEF010000157.1:0-10894 GCA_031413075.1 Acidobacteriota bacterium
CCGCCACAGATCAGGCGCGCGGGTTAAAACCAGTAACTGCACCTCATCCATTGTATGCGAGCGGTGAGCGAGCAAATAAGCGTAGGGAATGAGTGAAAGGAGACATCCTGCGCCGAGTCCGGCCAGAGCCTTAAAATCCTCTTTCCAGCCTGCGGGACGAACTATGAGCCAAATAAGACCTAAACATCCCAACCAGGCGGCAGCCGTAGTCCAAATATAGAAATACGAAAAAACGGTGTAAATAAAACAAATGGCCGATAAACCTGCGAAAAGAATCCGTTGGCGCGAGGTTTCCGCCGTCAACATTCGCCAGACGCACCCGCACCAAATAAAAAACGCGGCAAACGGCATGGCCGGCAAGTAACGGCGCAAACCCGGAAAATATGGATACGAATAACTGAAGTCGAAAATTTCGCCGATGGCACCTTCTCCGGCAAAAAGTGCGCCGCCGGAGACTACGATCAAGGCTCCCGCCATCGCATAAATCGAATCATCCGTGATCCGTGCGATGAGCCAAAATAAAGCTAATCCCGCGATAAACGCGGCCAACGCTCCTGACACCCACATCGCGGTATGAATCGAAAGTCCAAAGATTCGGGCCGGAATGGCGACTGTATAAGGCGCGGCAAATTGAATCGAAAAAAGTGATTCTTCTTGTTGGTGTTCGGGCGTATCATCGCGTCCGGTGAACGGGTCGTTACGGCGCGGTCTGCCTTCGATCAACGCCTTGAGATAGGCGGCATACGCAACTTCGTCAATGTCGTTGTAAGCATACGAACCTTGCCAATCGCTGCCGCGCACATACCACATTTTCAATTGCGGGTAGGTCGAGCAAATCATCAACACCAGCCCCGCGATAATTCCAAACTGCCATTTAACATTTAACATTGAACATTTATCATTTAACCATTAACATTAAGTCTTAAATAATAAATGATAAATGATGGATGGTAAATGAGATGAGCTTAAAAGATAAGATCGTGAGTGATATTACTCTGTCAATGAAAGCCAAAGATGCAAATCGAACCGGAACTTTGCGGATGGTCAAAGCCGCCGTCATGAACGAAGAGAACAAACGCGGAGTCGGAACAGTTCTCACCGACGAAGAGGTGATTAAAATTTTAAACACCCTCGTCAAACAACGCAAAGACGCGATCGAGCAATTTACCAATAACGGACGCACCGAATTGGCCGAAAAAGAACAAACCGAATTGGTTATTTTAGAAGAATATTTGCCGCAGGCCGCCGGTGCCGATGAAATTGTGAAGGCTGTCAGTGAAGCCATCAGCGAAACGGGCGCCGCGTCAATCAAAGAAATGGGATTGGTGATGAAGGCCACGATGGCCAAATTAGCCGGAAAAACCGTGGACGGGAAATTGGTCAGCGAGACGGTGAAAGCGAAACTCGGTTAAAAAAAGAAAACGGATTACGCCGTGGAGTTGATCTTGCCGTGTAATCCGTTGAGCCTGCTTTGTCAATGCTTACCCGAAAATATTCCGCACTTTGTCCAGAAACGAGTCATCTTTGAATTCAGTATCTTCAATTTCGGAAAGTTTTTCGAGCAGTTGGCGTTGCTCTTTGGTCAAATGTTTGGGCGTAATTAATGTCACGGCCACAAACAGATCACCTTTTCCGCGCCCGCCTAAGACCGGCATTCCTTGTTCTTTGAGACGAAAAACAGTTCCTGTCTGAGTACCCGGCGGAACTTTTAGATCCTGTTCGCCGTCCAAAGTTCTGACTTTTACTTCGGCCCCCAGCGCGGCCTGGGTAAATGAAACCGGAACCGCCGAATAAAGGTTTGCACCCTGGCGTTCAAATTCTTCGTGTTCAGCGACGTGAATGACGACAAACAGATCGCCGGATTGACCGCCGCCGGTGCCGGCTTCGCCTTCGCCGTTGACGCGCAGCCGCGAACCTGTCTCGACTCCGGCCGGAATCTTAATTTCCAGCATTTTTTCGTTCTCGACCCGACCGGCTCCGCGACATTTTTTACACGGGTTTTTAATGATCTGTCCGCGCCCGCCGCAGTTTGAACAATTTCGCATGACCGAGAAAAAGCCTTGTTGATAGCGGACTTGTCCGGCTCCTTGACAGGTCGTGCAGGTTTCGGGCGAAGTCCCTTTTTCCGCGCCTTGACCTTCGCATTCGACGCATTTTTCGAGCCGCGGAATATGCAGTGTTTCCGCTTTTCCGTTGGCAGCTTCTTCGAGGGTGATTTCCAGATCGTAGCGCAGATCAGAGCCGCGCACCGCAGAGGTTCGTCGGGAACGTCCGGCCCCGCCAAACATATCTCCAAAACCGAACATTTCAAAAATGTCTTCGAAATTGGTAAAACCGGCCTGATCAAATCCGCCGAAACCGCTTCCGGCACCAACGCCCTGATGTCCGAAGCGATCATACGCCGCCCGTTTTTGCGAGTCGGAAAGAACTGAATAAGCCTCAGCCGCCTCTTTGAATTTTTCTTCCGCCGCCGGATTGTCAGGGTTTTTGTCAGGGTGATGTTGAATGGCTAATTTGCGGTAAGCCGTTTTGATTTCGGCGTCGCCGGCCGTTTTGCTAACTCCTAAAATTTCGTAATAATCGCGTTTGCTCATTTTTTATAATTCCGGATTCCAGATTACCAAAATTGCAAGCTGAAATCACAAATAAAGATAACGTCAGCCCATTTATCTGAACTGACGTTTTCTAATTTTGCGATATTCGCGTGTTTTCTTCAAGTTCGGGCTAAACGGTAGTCATTAAGGTTTGGGCTAATTTGTTTCCAAGGTCCTCAACTTTATCAATCGCGACTTTGATCGCCTCGATATTTTCTGACTCAATAAAAGTTTCGGCCTGACTGAGAACACCATTAATTTCCAATTGCTGATCGTGCGGAAGCCCGCGCCCGTATTCAGTCATCGCATTTCTGGTGTTGGTAATCATCGAATCCAGACTGTTTCGGGACAAAATCAACGCTTTGACTTGACGGTCCTGGTCAATTGAGCCTTCGGCTTCCATAATCAGGCGGTCAATTTCATCGGGCGACAGACCTGAGGATGGTGTAATTTGCATCGCTTGTTCGAGTCCGGTCATCTTGTCTCTGGCTGAAACATTGACGATTCCATTGGCGTCAACTTCAAAAATAACTTCGATTTGCGGAACGCCACGGGCGGCCGGTGCGATCCCGACCAGTTCGAACTTTCCGAGCGAGCGGTTGGCGCTCGCGAGTTCGCGTTCGCCCTGCAAAATATGGATTTCAACCGATTGCTGATTGTCAACCACGGTCGTAAAAGTCATTCCGTTGCGTAACGGAATGGTCGAGTTGCGCGAGATGAGTTTGACGAACAAACCGCCGCGTGTTTCGAGACCGAGGCTCAAAGGCAAAACGTCTAACAACACAATGTCTTTGACATCACCGGTCAGGACGCCGCCCTGGATTCCGGCGCCCATCGCTACTACTTCATCCGGATTGATTTCGGCAGACGGTTCTTTACCAAAAATTTCGGTCACGGTTTTTGCAATAATCGGCGAACGGGTTTGTCCGCCAACCAAAATAACTTTGTCAATGTCGCTGGCCTGCAGTTTTGCATCCCAGAGGGCTTTTTGACACGGTTCAACCGAAAGTTCGACTAGATCTTTAACTAATTCTTCAAATTTATGACGGGTCAGAATAGTATTGATATGCTTGGGGCCACCTGCGTCGGCCGCGATAAACGGAAGATTGATAGTGGTTTCGACGACCGATGAGAGTTCGCATTTAGCTCGTTCGGCTGCCTCTTTCAGGCGTTGCAGCGCCAGCCTGTCTTCCTTCAAATCAATGCCGTGATCGGTTTTGAAATTATCAACGACCCAGGTCATAATCCGGTGGTCAAAATCTTCGCCGCCCAAAAAAGTATTTCCCGAGGTTGAAAGAACTTCAAAAACACCATTATTAATTTCCAAAATTGTGACGTCAAAGGTTCCGCCGCCGAGGTCATAAACGACGATTCTTTCGGAACGATTTTTGCCGAATCCGTAAGCCAGGGCGGCGGCTGTCGGTTCGTTGATGATGCGCTCAACTTCGAGTCCGGCAATCTTTCCGGCATCACGGGTGGCCTGGCGTTGAAAATCATCAAAATAGGCCGGAACAGTAATAATGGCCTCGGTCACCGTATCGCCGAGAAATTCTTCGGCGGATTGTTTGAGCCGTTGCAAAACAATGGCCGAAACTTCGGGCGGACTGTAAGTGCGGTCGAGCACACGAATATGTGCATCCCCGTTTGGGGCCTCGACAATCTCGAAAGGAGAGGTTTCGCACATTTTCTGAGTTTCGACCGAACTAAATTTTCGTCCAATGAGGCGTTTTACTGCAAAGAGCGTATTGGTCGGATTGGTGACAGCCTGACGTTTGGCGATTTGCCCCACCAGGCGTTCTCCTTTTTCCGTAAACCCAACCACTGATGGCGTAGTTCGGCCACCTTCTTTGTTTGGAATAATTTGAATTGCACCGCCTTCTAAGACGGTTACGCAACAATTGGTGGTGCCTAAATCTATTCCGATTACTTTACCCATAAGATATTGAGTCCTTATTAATTTAATCTAATTCTAAAAACATTTCCGAATTGGTGAATTTGGAAGGATTGGTCGAAGCAGAGACTTTAACCATTGAGGGACGAATGATTTTATTGTCAATCTGATAACCGCATAAAAGTTCTGCAACCACGGTATTATGCGGGAACTCATCGGTTTGGACAGTAGCCACCGCTTCGTGAAAATTCGGGTCAAAGGGTTGTCCGACCGATTTAATCGGCTGGATGCCCATACCCTCTAAAACATCGGCTAACTGGTGATTGATGAGTCCGACCCCATCAATAAAATTCTGAAAATCTGACGAATTATCCGTTCCATGATTGGCGGCGGAGTCCAGGGCTCGTCCCAGATTATCTATCACCGGCAATATCTTACCGGCAAAATTACTCAAAACGCTTCGAAAAATCTCCGCTCTTTCCCTTTCGGTACGGTTCCGAAAATTTTCAAAATCCGTGCTTCTCCGATTCATGGTTTCCGCCAGCTCCTGCTTTTCGGATGACATTTTGTTGATCTCGGAATTAAGTTTAGCAATTTCCGTTTCAAGCTCAGAAAAGGTTTTTTGATTCAAAAAAACAGGGGCCAGGTTTGACATTGCAGGTTGAGAATTGCTGGGCGAATACGTGGCAATCAGTTTTTCGAGTTCTCCTAAGTCGTCTTGTTCAACCTCATAATCCTCGATCTCGACCACCATTTCAGAAGAAATATCAAGATCTTTTTCCCGGGCTTCCAGTTGTCTGAGAAAATCATCAATGGAGCCGGAGTTATCATTTGACAAGTCGTTAGACATAATATTGTTTTTGCTTGGATCGTGTTCGGGGATCATGATAGTTAAAATAGTTAGTTTTTTTGTTTGACGGAGTATTCCTCGAGCATCATTTTTTCAAGGATTTTAGAAACATAGCTGACAATCGAAATCATCCGTGCATACTCGATCCGAGTCGGACCCAAAACGCTCAGAGTCCCTCGCGTGTCGCCTTTTCCAATCCGGTAAGGAGCTGTTATCAAAGTGCAATGTTGAAGCGAGGAGGTTGCATTTTCACTTCCGATGACGACCTGAACCTTGCCGGTGGCTGACAGATCGTGTCCTAAACATTCATTTAAGATTTGCATCAGTCGTGATTTTTCTTCGATTGTGCGAAGTAATTCGCGCAATGTTTCAAAATTAGAAAAATCAGGTTTAGTGAGAATATTTGACGTGCCATCCACATAAATTTCGCCGATGGTGTCTTTTTCGCTTTCGATACTTTCAGAGCAAAGTATCATTGCCGTTTGCAGCAATTTGTCAAAAAGTGCTTTTTCTTCGTGCATGAGCCGTAAGATTTCAGCCCGAATCATAGAAAGACTCTTGCCTGCAAACTCAACATTCAAATAACGCGAAGTCCGGTCAAGATCATCCTGGCTAAAAGTTTCTTCGAGCCGAATAATTTTGTTGTGAACAATATTCGGGGCCGAAACCATTACTACCAAAATTCGCTTATCCGACAGATTGGCAAACTGAATATGTTGCAAATAATCATTAGCCAAATTTGGGGAAATGACGATTCCAACATTATTAGAAAGAACTGAAAGTAACTGTGAAGTGCGTTCCATCAATCGGTCCGGCTTGTCTGAAATGTCCAAATCACTCAAACCGAGTTCTTTGTTGATCATTTTCAAATCGTCACCCGACAAACTTAAAACCCCAAGCAGATTATCCACATAAAAGCGATAACCTTTGTCGGTTGGAACGCGACCCGCCGAGGTGTGCGGCTGTTCGACAAATCCGCCATCTTCGAGCTCACTCATCACGTTGCGAATTGTGGCCGAACTCCAACCCGCTGAATGTGCAAACCTTTCTGCGACAACTTTTGAGCCGACCGGCTCGCCTGAAACAAGATGTTCGCTGATAATGGCTGAGAGTATTATCTGCCCGCGTGCATCAGGAATCGGGGAATCTTTTTTGAAACTCAAATTCGAGTCACGAACAGGCATTTTTACTGATTGGTTTGAAGCCAACGCTGAATGGCGTTATGCTCCTTTAATTGAATAGCATTTTAACTATTGAAATGTCAAGAATTAATCGTTAAAACTTGATAAACAATCATAAACTTAACTAAATGACGATGGAAATAGAACAACTCCGGGAACTTTACCACAAAACCCTTGTTTCGATTAAGAATCCGCGCCAACTGCCGAGTTTGAAAATTGAGTTCTATCCTTACGTTGGAATCAATAATCGAATTCGTCTCCGCGATGACCTGATTCACATTAAACTTTCCGACCTTTTACGCGATGCGCCGCTCGAATTTCATCAAGCCTTAGCCGAGATTCTACTTCGCAAACTCTATCGCAAAAAAATTCCGGCGGAGGTTTCACAAATCTACAATAATTTTGTCAGACAAACAGCCGTGCGCGAAAAATCTATCGAATCCCGCAAAACTCGCGGACGCAAAATTTTGAAAGGGACGCGAGGCGATTATTACGATTTGGACGAAATTTTCAATTTGCTCAATCAAATCTATTTTCAGCACACAATCCCAAAACCAACTCTAACTTGGTCTGCCAACAATACTTATCGAATTTTAGGGCATCACGATTCGACTCACGAAACTATCGCTATCAGCAAATCTTTGGACGATATTCGCATACCGCGTTTGGTGGTGGAATATGTCGTCTATCACGAAATGCTCCACATCAAACACCCGACTCGTTTTGAGAACGGCAGACGTTACAGCCACACGCCCGCCTTTCGCCGTGATGAACGGGACTTTGCTTTTTTTGTAGAAGCGGAAGAATGGATTGAGAAGAATTCAAACGCTTTGAAGAAAAAAGTAAAGTCTAAAGCGATAAAAGGAAAGTAACGATATATTGGCAATCTTCAGCAGATTCAAAACAAAGTAAGAAATGGCGAATGTTTTTACAAAAATTCAGCGAAAAGTTAATCAAGGTGATTTTTATATTTTACCGCATTGTTACGATGCGTTGGATGATGACAGTTTTTTACAGCAAGACGCTATTGGTGCAGTTTTAAATCCCGACAACTATTTTGAATTTACTGAGGACGATACGCACGTCAGATATTGCTTTGAAGGCTTTGCAAGTGATGATAGAATGATTGGCGTGATAGTTTTTATTGATCAAGGAATTGTGATTTTCAAAACTGCTTATGAAATGTAAAGAATGTAAATGGAAAAAAGGAAAAGTAACCACCACACTCAGAATTGCAGGGCAAAGTGTCCTTGTCCAAGATGCTCCGGCAATAATTTGCCAAAAATGCGGACAATTTGCGATTAACGGCAAATATACTTTAGAACTCGAAAAGAAACTTTTAAATCAGCAACCGATTGCCGCTTAATCCGCGGTTCCTTTGCCGACAACTAATTTTTAAGACAAAAAAGGTTGAAATCCAAGACTTTTTATTTTAGTTCAATTTTTGCCGTGACTGTCTTATTCGTCAAAAGTGCATCCGAATTATGAGTCCACTCCGAAAAGTCATTTTTAGAGGTTTTGGGTCTTAAAGAAATCAAGTTTTTTCGGCTTTTCGCCACCGGGCTTGGTTAAAGTTACAATATTTTTCTGAGGTTTCGGGCTTTTATAGATATTTTTCTTACCTTGAATAAACCTCAATTTCCTTTCCCAAATTGTTCAATAATCGTTCCGATCAGTCCAAAATCCGAAACAGTTTTGCGTTCAATTCCATTCGCATCAAAACGGGTTTCGGTCAGATAAAAACTCGTCATCTTTTTATTTTCCGCTTTCGGATTGGCTAAAATCTCAACCAATTTTTCGGCTGTTTCGGAATCCTCGGTAATCGTCACGGCTGAAGTGTCAGTCCTAAACTTTTCGATATAATCGGCGTTGGTAAAACTTTGCCTCTGTGCTTGAGATTTTAGGCATTTGAGAACGGTTTCCGTTTCGCCCAAGAGCAATTTGTTTTCAATGAAAGCCGCCGATAAAGTTTTGTCTGCCGATTGCCAAAGGTTTGGAGCGGTTTGCGTTTTGAAATTTATTTCGGCGGTCAACGATTTTTTGAGTTTTTCCGCATCTTTAATTTCAGCAATGACCGCGCTTTTCTCACCCTCTTCATCCAAGCGGACAGTGACAATTTCCGAACTAATTGAACTGAGAAAGTTTTCGATGTCCGTCACGCCGTAGGGTTCAAAAAAACTGCCCGAAACTTGCGTTAAAATTTTTCCGCTTAAACCATCGAGTTGTTTGGAAGCAGTCAGCAAAACGCTTCGCCAGGCAATCTGCGGACTCTGTAAATTGTAGCGGGTGATTGAGTTAAATTCGTTTGGCAGAAATTGCGCGGCTTCAAATTTCGGATTATCTCCGCCGATTAAAGTCTCTTTCCAAACGCTTGAGACTTCCGCATCGGTTTTAATCAAAATCTTATCTTCGATGCCTTGTTCAGTTTTTCGCGCCGTCCAAACGGCTTCTTTGATCGTTTTTTGCAAAATGGTCGGCAAAATCCTGACGATAAAACCCCGTACCGAATCGTCCTCGGACGCATCAATGGCCGCCGAAACTCCGGCTAAATTAGCAAGCTGGGCAACGGCTTCGGATGAGACATAGCCGAATGCCAGATTTCCCTGGCCGGCACGTTCGCGCGCCCGGGTGAGATTTTCGTTTTTCAAAAGATTGTCGCCTGCGCCGCGTCTAACCGCCAGACATTGGTCAATAATTTTTTCGTCATTGCCGAGGTAAATTATACTGCCCATCACACCGGCAAAGATCTTGCGGCCGTCATCTGCCGTCCAGGCGTAAAATTTCGCCCCCTTTTTTTCAGACTTTTCGAGTTTGATCTGATCGCTGTAATTTTCTTTGACAAACTGAGTCAATTGGTTTTCAACCAGCGAAACGGCGGTTGATTCCCAGGCGTGCGTGTCAGCCATGAGTGCGAAACGAGGTTTGAAATTTAAGATCGCCGATTCATCTGTCACCTGTTTTTCCGAAGTTTCAAAACCCATCACGACCACTGCGGCTTGAATATTTTTTAAGGCTGAAAAATCCGGGATGGTTTTGGCAAGTTGTTGAAAGGATTTAGTTTGGGTGATGAACTGGAGAGTTTCGCCCAAATCGTCGGTTTCCAAATAAATAAGCGTTTGAGCCGGTGCGAGCGAGCGCAGATCAGTTTTATTGGGTGAACTACATGCGAAAAATATCACCACCGAGACACCGAGACCCAGAGAAAAAAAACATAAACTTAACTTCTTAAAACCTGATTGACTTGATATTTTTTTCATAACTCCTAAAAACTTGGCGTCTCTTTTGTCTCTGCGGTTAAATTTTTATGATAAGATTTTGCCAATATGAGTGAAAATATTTTCAAAGATAACATTTTTGAGGGCAAAGTTGCATTTGTCACGGGGGGGGGAACCGGAATCACCGGCGGGGTGGCTCGCGCTTTGGCTGAAGCCGGCGCAAAGTTGGTGATCACCTCGCGTAAGATTGAAAATTTAGAATCGGCCGCGAAAATCATCAACGATAACGGCGGGACTTGTTTTCCGGTAGTTTGTGATGTCCGCGATTACGAAGCGGTCGAAAAAGCGATTGCCGCGACGGTCGAAAAATTCGGCAAAATTGATATTGTAGTCAACGGTGCGGCGGGTAATTTTTTGTGCCGGGCCAATGAGCTTTCGGCTAACGGTTTCGGAACGGTGGTTGATATTGATACCAAAGGAACTTTTAACGTCTGCCGGGCCGCTTTTGAAGAACTCAAAAAATCGAAAGGTCAAATTTTGAACATCAGCGCGACGCTTCATTATTTGGCAACTCCAATGCAGATTCACGTCTCGGCCGCGAAAGCCGGAGTTGACGCCATTACCCGTAATCTTTCGGCTGAATGGGGGCGTTTCGGCATCCGGGTTAACGGAATCGCGCCCGGTCCAATTGAAGATACCGAAGGAATGAAACGTCTTTTATTGCCGGAATTGAAAGAAAAATTGACCAAACGGATCCCTCTCCAACGCTTTGGACGCATCAAAGACATCGAAAATTCTGCACTATTTTTATGCTCCGATGCTGCCAGTTACATCAACGGCGTGACCCTGGTGGTTGACGGCGGACAATGGTTGTTAGGGACGAGTTTGGGCTAGTGAGATAATAGCGATTTGGAGAGTTGAAAGCTAAACTCTCCAAAATCCTCTAAACTAAAAGCTAATAGACAACTTTCCTAAATAGAATGCTTTAAGTTCCAGCGGAACGTCATATTTATAGTTATTTGAAGAGCAAAAGGTTGGAGTTCCGGAGGAACGGCATATTTCAACCGAATTATTTATGGCCTGGTACAGTGCCAATCCGTATGAAAATTTTGCTTTTTTCGAGAATCGTTTGGATTTGAACAGTCCATATGGCTGGAGTTACT
>JANOEF010000158.1:0-7274 GCA_031413075.1 Acidobacteriota bacterium
TCAGCAGTTTAATTAAGCTGAAATAGAATAAATTGGTAAAATTAAAAAATTCGGATGAGCAGTTTACGCTGTCATCCGAATTTTTTATTTAAATAGAATTCTAATTCTAAAAATAATTTGACTACTCAAGAAATTGTCTTAAAACGTCAAAAGACGAAGTTGAATGTTTCAATCCGCTTTAAACGCGACTACTTCCTCTTTGTTTAAGTAATTTCAAGAGTAGCGAACCTAACAAAATAATTTCATATTGATAAGTAATTTGCAAATGTTTAGAGACAGTAATGCTTAATTTTGCTTATTTTTTGAAAATAATATGTCAGACGTGAAAATCACGCTGACTTATGACTTCTAACACTTGAAAATGATTTGTGTCAACCTCGAAACGAAAAGTTGTTTGATTTAGGTGAAAACTAGGACCGGCTGGTTGGCTAATCTAAACTTTTGGTAATTAAGCCAAAATCTCCGATAAAAACACGATGGTTAAAAGCCTGAGTTCGGGATAAGCATCATTTCCCGCGCTAAATCCGGAAAGACCCGGAAAAATCAGAATTTGATTTGGAAGAACCAAAAACTTTTGCCAGCTTTAGATTTGATTTCCGCGACTTCCGCGTGTTCCGCGGGCATTTTTTTCTTAACCCGCCCTGAGGTTAAAAGAAGATTCCGCGTAATCTATGCTAATCTGTATTCAAATTTATTGTGAATCGGAGAAATTATGAAACAGATGGCAACCGTTCTTTTAGTTTTATTGTTCTGCCTAAACGCTTTTGCTCAACGCGAACTGGGCAATCGTCCGACCGAAACCGGCGGGGTCGTGCCGTATGAACAAGCGGCCTATGACGTCAAGAAATACGATATTTCAATTAAGGTAAATCCGGCGGAAAAATCAATTTCGGGCGCAACCATTGTCACTGCAAATATTGTGCAGCCGATCAACGCTTTTGTTCTGGATTTGGATACGCCGTTCGCGGTTTCAAAAGTTTCGCTGATTGAACCGAAAAGCGAGATTGAATTGAAATTTGAGCGCAAAGGCGGAAAGATCTGGTCATATTTTCCGATGACCAAACAGGCGGGCAAAACGGTTTCGGTCAAAGTTGTTTATGCCGGCACGCCGCGAGTTGCGCCGCGTGCGCCCTGGATCGGCGGGTTTATGTGGGAAAAAACGGCTGACGGGTCACCGTGGGTGGTCACCGCCTTTCAAAATGATGGGGCGGACGTAATGTTTCCCTGCAAGGATTACCCTTCGGACAAAGCCGAAACGGTCGCCATCCACATCACAGTTCCCCAAGCTCTCTATGCCGCAACAGCCGGGAAATTGCAAAAAGTTGATAAAAATTCCGACAATACCAGTACTTATCATTGGTTGATGTCGAACCCGATTCCAAATTACGGAATCGTCCTCAACATCGCGCCGTATAAACTTATCGAAGACGCATATAAAAGTGTATCGGGCGAAACTTTCCCCGTAATTCTCTACGTTTTGCCCGAAAGCCAGGCGAAAGGCGCGAGCTTGATTGCTGAAACTAAAAAATATTTAGCCTTTTTTGAAGAATATCTGGGACCGTATCCGTTTCGTGCCGAAAAATTAGGAATTGTTGAAACGCCGCATCTCGGAATGGAACATTCGACTATTATTGCCTACGGAAACAAATTCAAATATGCACCGGACGGCTTTGATTGGCTGATGTTTCACGAACTCGGACATGAATGGTGGGCTAATCTGGTGACGGCTTCCGACTGGCGGGATTTTTGGATACACGAAGGTTTTCAATCCTTTATGGACACGTTCTATATCGAGAAAACCAAAGGTCAAGAGGCGTATCTGACGGCCATGAAAGGCCGGATGCGTGCCACCCGAAACAAACAACCCGTTGCTCCGCGTGAGCCGAAAATCGCCTACCAGGTCTATATGGCTGAACCCGATTATGTGAACAGTGACGGCGATATTTACGGCAAAGGCTCGGTCGTTTTGCATACGCTTCGATATTTATTGGGCGACCAGGCCTTTTTCCGCGCCTTGCGCCGAATGGCTTACCCAACCAAAGAAATGGAGAAAATGACCGACGGCAGACAGACGCGGTTGGTTAATACGGATGATTTCAAACAAATCGCCGAAGAAGAATCGGGAATGAAACTTGATTGGTTTTTTGAAGTCTATCTGCGTCAGCCCGCCCTGCCGCGAATTGTCAAGGAAACGATCGGCGACCGAACCGATTTACGCTGGGAAACGCCGAACAATTTACCATTTTCGATGCCGATTGATGTTTCTATTGACGGGAAAATCCAACGAATCGAGATGAAAGACGGCAAAGGAGTCATTTATACCAAAGGGGTGACACCCGTCATTGACCCGAAAGGCTGGGTCTTAAAAAGTGAATAACCTTTTGAAACTTCTCCCAATTTATTTTTCTTTGGTCCAAATTCAGTTAAACTTTCTCGTGAATCAGACGTTTAATCAGTATGGCAAAGCCCAAACAAATCGGACGATACGAAGTAAAACGCAAACTCGGCGAAGGCGGGATGGGCGAGGTTTTTCTGGCGCATGATCACGAACTTGACCGCGAAGTCGCCATCAAAGTTCTGTTACCCGAATTCTGTTGCGACCTGGAGCGGGTCAACCGTTTCAAACTCGAAGCCAAAGCCGTTTCTTCGCTCAATCATCCGAACATCCTGACGATCTATGAAATCCGGCCCGAACATGACTCGATTTACATTGTCACCGAATTTATTGAAGGCCAAACGCTCCGAAATCTGATTCTGCAGGAAGCCGTGACGGTCGAATTAGCTCTCGATTTTGCTCAACAGATCGCCTCCGCTCTGACCGCCGCGCACAAAGAGGGCATCGTTCACCGCGACATCAAGCCCGAAAATATTATGGTGCGCGAAGACGGTCTCTTAAAGGTTCTGGATTTTGGGTTAGCCAAGCCAACTC
The DNA here is from genome assembly GCA_031413075.1 of Acidobacteriota bacterium. Classification (GTDB taxonomy): domain Bacteria; phylum Acidobacteriota; class Blastocatellia; order Pyrinomonadales; family Pyrinomonadaceae; genus JAIBCC01. The sequence goes on from JANOEF010000158.1 coordinate 2,930, forward strand.
AGGTCGAGTCAGAAGCCAAAACCTTGCAATTGGTGAAAACTAAAGCCGGGATGGTGATGGGGAGCGTCGGGTATATGTCGCCCGAACAGGCTCGGGGCAAAGAAGTTGACGCGCGAACCGATCTTTGGAGTCTGGGCGTGGTTTTATACGAGATGTTGACCGGACGCACGCCTTTTGATGGCGAAACGATGACGGATATTTTGGCAAACATCATTCATAAAGAGCCGGTGCCGATTATGGAATGTCTGACCAACGCCCCCATCGAATTAGATCTGATATTGCAAAAGTCGCTGCACAAGACTCCGGATAAGCGTTACCAATCCGCCAAAGATTTTGTGATTGAGATCAAAGATTTGCGGCGTGAATTAGGAACTACTGAAATAGACGGCTTTTTGACCGGGCAATTTCAGAAGGTTGCGACGACCACCACCAAAGTTAAATTACACGATACCGAAGACGCCAAAACCTTGCTCCATCAAAGCGTTTCCGGTGATGCCATCGAGACCAATAAAACGGTGACAACCGCGAACTCCGTCAAACGCCGAAATTGGTGGCTGCCGTTTGGAATCGTCGGACTGGCCGTCCTGATTGCTTTGGGAGCGTGGATCTATCGTCCGGGTTTTTCGACCTCGCAAATTGATTTGAGTTCACTTGAAGTTTCGAATCTCGAAGGCGGTGACAAAGCCTTTGCCCCGACCATTTCGCCGGACGGAAAATATCTGGTCTATGTTAATTACGAAAACGGCAAGCGAAGTTTAGCGATCAGACAAATTGCGACCGGGAGCGTAGTCCAGCTCGTGCCGCCTTTAGAGAGCGGAAATTTTTTACAATCAACCTTTGCGCCTGATGGTGATTACGTCTATTTTGTTCAGGCCGAAAAAGGCATTGGAACGCTTTATCAAATCCCGACTCTCGGTGGTCCGGCGAAAAAGATCATTCCGGACGTGGATTCAAAGATTGCCATCTCGCCCGATGGAAAGAAAATCGCATTCCGGCGGCGAGACGGTGAAAGCGCGATTGATTCGATCATGGTCGCTAGTATTGACGGTTCGGACATCCAACCGGTTTTGTCGGCCAAAGATACCGACTACAAAGGGTTTTACGAAGTCGGGTGGTCTCCGGCCGGCGACACACTGTTAGTTGGCGCAATTGAAGGAATTATTACGGATGAAACGGTGCGGACCAAACTCCTGCTGGTTTCGCTGAAAGACAAAGTCGTCAATAACTTTGGCAAAAAAGAATGGATCAATGCCAATTCGTTCAGCTGGACCAAGGATAATGCTTCGATCTTAATGGTCGCCAAATCCTTTGAACAGGAACCGGCTCAGATCTGGCAAGTTTCGTATCCCGACGGAACCGAAGCAAGAAAAATCACCCAGGACTCGAGCGGTTATATGCAGATGAGTTTTGCCCGGGACGCAGGCGTCATCACGGGCGCGAAAAATTCGACTATCTCGAGTCTTTGGTCATTTAATCCGCAGACCAAAGAAATGACCCAGCTGACGACCGAAAACAAAAATCTGCTCGGCGCGGGCGGCTTTGTCTTTTTGTCTGACGGGCGGCTCGTGATCACCAAACTCGAAGGGTCAAAAGCTAATCTCTACACCATTGACGCGGACGGGAAAAATGAAAGACAAATGACTTTTGAGGACGGCTATAACGGACAAGCGGCCGTTTCCCCGGACGGTCATTTCATCGTCTATGCTACCACCCGGACAAAAAATTACAGCATTTGGCGAATTGATATTAACGGGCAAAATCCCCGCCAACTAACCGCCCCCGAAAACGGCTTTGATTCAAAACCGCAAATCTCCGCCGACGGAAAAACCGTTTTTTTTGAACGGCGTCCGGCGGATTTTTCCAAATCAACCGTCATGAAAGTTCCGATCGAAGGCGGCCAAGCCACCGAACTTTTGAATGATGAGGCCCGCTACAAAATGTTCCCGAAGCTCTCATCGGATGGGAAAATGCTGGCTTATTCGACCATGCAGTTTGACCGCGCGAGCACCAAATTTAATCGCTCGGTCAAGGTCTTTGCGGTCACCGGCGGCGAATTGGGCAACCTTAAAAAAGAATTTGATCTGAGTCTCGGCTATTACTATTACTTCACCCCGGACGCCAAAAACATCACCTATATCAACGTCCAGGGGGTGCCGAATTTATTCAACCTGCCACTGGACGGAACTGCTCCGAAACCCATCACCAGCTTTAATTCGGGACATATTTTGAACTTTGGCTGGACCAGAGACGGCAAAAAAATCTACATCGTTCGCGGAATCATCAACAATGAACTGGTTTTGCTTAAAAACAGCAAATAAGCCCGGATTCGCACTTTAATTTTTAAGATCGGACTTTGCGCAGATGCGGTGCAAATTTCTGGTTTTTCTAACCCCCATTGACACTGATAAAATCCGGATAAAAACAGATAAAGCGTCTATTTTCATCATTTAAGACCCATGTCTATCAGTCTTAAAAGGATCTTTTGCTATCCACCAAGTCTGTCTCGGCTCTCAAAGATTAAAAGCTTTCGTTATTGCCTTGCATGATCCCGGTCGCCGCGTCCCGGCAAAGAGATTTTGAATCGAATCGAAGCAATGAGCAGCCCCCGGCTCTGTTGGTAGTGTTCGATGCCGAGCTTAGCGAATCTGAAGGAGCCGCGCAATCAGCCTCAAAGCCCCTTTTCCAATTGTGTCTGAGGCTTCGCGGCGAACCGCTTAATTGACACGTTTTTATGCTTCGTTTATTTGGCATTTGTGTGTAAGATTAACTGAATAATCGAGGAAGCCGGACAAATTATGACCATTTTGGGTCGCGAATTACGTTTAAAAAAGCAGAACAATAAACTCAGAGCACCTGGAAAGTTCTCGGACTGACGGTCACCGTGGTAGAGGACGCAAAAGTGATCTTTGTCAAAGGTTACGGCGTGCGAGAACACGGCCAGGACGCATCGGTTGACACCGAAAGGCTTTTCGGGCTGGATGTCATCCACCAAAGCGATGACTGCGGTTGCGATTGCGATACTGGTAGATGAAGGAAAACTCAGTTGGGACGACGATTTTGCTTGAACCTCTCCGCAACGGGTGTAATTAAAAGTGTGACTCAGCCTGAGAAAAGCGGGCGTAGAACAACCCTTCCCGACTGCCAATTTCTTTTAGTTGAGTGGTCAATCTTCAGCTTGAACTCAAGTAAAAGAGGCAACAGACCAGCTCACACAAATGACAGGTGAGGAAGGGAGGCTCTGCCCCCGCTCAAGTCAGGCAACACTCAACTCTCACAAGAATTACTCATTTTTCGCCTGAAAAGTCACACTTTTAATTACACCCCTCCGCAACGACCCGCGATTCAAGGATTTGCTGAAACGGATGGGTTTGCCGGAGTGAATTTGAAAGGAGATGATAGAAAGTTTTTAAGAAAGGTTTTTGATTCTTGCCGCCAACGGCGATAAACATAATAGCCTATGGTGCAGGCGTTTCGCCGAAACCGTAGGTGGTTGATAATCATTCGTTCCGACGCTGAAAGTGTCGAACAATCAACGTTTTATGTTTGTCACTTTCAGCGACACAAGACATTATTAACAACTTCCTAGCGATTCTCGCTAGGCTACGATGTATGTCATCTTTGATGACTAAAACCAATACCTTCGAGTTTTCAAACAGACTCTTAAAAAGGTTTTTTGATTCTTGTCGCCAACGGCGATAAACATAGTAGCCTATGGTGAAACCATAGGAAAGAACAAAAAGTATGCCGCAATCAATCGTTAAAATGTTCGCTTATATCGTTTTCTCAACCAAAAATCGTGAAGATTTAATCCGGTCGGATGTTGAAGACGGTCTGTTCGGATATATTCACGGAATTGTCGGGAATAACAACGCAAAATTAATCATCGCCAACGGAACGGCAGATCACATTCATTTATTAGTTTCTTTGCCGAAGAAAATTGACATGCCGGAATTAATTGGTGATATAAAACGGGATAGTTCCGTTTGGATAAAAAAACAAGATTCACAATTCAGTAATTTTTATTGGCAGCGAGGTTATGGAGCATTTTCAGTCGGGCAGTTGGAGATTGATGTTGTGAAAAATTATATTGCCAAACAGAAAGAGCATCACAAAAACAAGGATTTCAAAACCGAATATAGAGGTTTTTTGAAGAAATAGGAGGTGGATTTTGATGAGCAATATGTTTGGGATTAAGTTTTTGACTGTTGCGGATTCTCAATGTCTGACAAAGCGAAAATGTTCGTCGCTTTCAACGACGGGTTTAACAATTATCAGATTCCTATGGTTTCACCATAGACGGCGAAGCAAAATGTTTGGCGGATTGGTTTGGCGACTAAGAAAATAT
>JANOEF010000159.1:0-7917 GCA_031413075.1 Acidobacteriota bacterium
ACAATTCCTCCCAAGGGTATGGGCAAGCCAGTAGTTGTTTCCCAATACTCGCCGAGATCGAGAATTTTCATTTTTTAGGTCAGCATTATTTCTTCTATCATTGTCACTTAAAGCATAATTGAACAAAATAATCGGCTCAGAATAAATAAACCAGCGAAGGAAAAGGCCAGAGTTTGTTGAAACAACGTACTTTTTTGTATAATCTGCCAATTATGCTGAAAAAAATAAGGATTCTCACTTTAATTTGCCTCTCTCTATTTTCCTTCGAACACTCTTTTGCCCAAAAGAAAAAGAAACCAGCAATCCCAAAAACTCCAAATGTTGTAACTATCATCGGTGATTATGATGAACCGTATGGCAAACTTGACACTTCTATACCCGGGAATGCAACCGAGTCCCAAAAAAAACGATTTGAAACATTTGATATAGTTTGGAGCACTATTAATGACCATTATTTTGACCCAACATTTAATGGATTAAACTGGAAGGCGATTGGCACCGAATTTCGGGCTAAAATCTTGACCCTCAAATCTGATTTAGAATTGCATCAGATTATCCAGGAAATGATCAATCGTTTTAACCGATCACATTTTTACGCCATTCTGCCCGAAGCCTTCGAGGAAATCGAAAATGCCAAAACCGAAAGTAAAAGAAAAGAGGATGAACGAAAAAAGAAACAAGCCGCAGTTGAAGAAAAGGATGATAATTCTCTTGATGCACAACAAAATAAACCTCCTCAAAACGAAATATTTTACAAATACGGAGTGCTAATTGATCTCAAAATTATTGATAAGCAGGTCGTTATTAGTGATCTTATGAAAGATTCAAACGCGGCCAAAGCAGGACTTAAGCCAGGCTTTATCCTAGAAAAAGTAAATGGTGTTTCGCTCAATGAATTGATTTACCGGATTGAAAACTATAAATATTCTGCCAATTCGCTAAAAAAACAAATGCCGAAAATTTTGCTTTCATTCCTCGAGGGCGAGGCAGATTCGGAGGTTGAAATTTCTTATCTAAATGAAACTAACCAACCGATGACCACCATGGTTAAAAGGGAAGGGATATCGGGAGAATTAGTTTCACTTTTACAGAACTTACCGGAACAGTTAGTTGTATTCGAAAAAAAAAATCACTCAATGAAAAAAACGGCTACATTAAATTTAACCTTTTCGCTTTTCCGGTTTTGCATAAATTTTGTGAGGCCCTCACTGAATTCAAACATAAAGAGTCATTAGTTATTGACCTTCGTGGAAATATGGGAGGAGCAATAAGTGTATTATGGGGGCTTTCTGGACTTTTGACCAATAAAACTATAATTCTGGGGACGGAAATAAAAAGAAATGGAAGAACCCCTCACGTGATCAGACCAATGCCGAAAAACTATAAAGGGGAAATTGTAATTCTGGTGGATGGACAAAGTGTTTCACCCGCTGAAATATTTGCTTCGGGTTTACAGGAGAACAAACTGGCGACCATCATCGGTGAAAGAACAGCTGGTGAGGCACTCCCTGCCTTGAGTGTTTCGTTACCTACCGGGGGGGCTGTTATTTATCCATTTGCCAGTTTTCAAAGTCCAAAAGGAGTAATTTTAGAAGGAAGAGGAGTTGAACCTACTTTTTCTATTCCATTGGAAAGAAAGAGTTTATTAGAAGGTAGAGATATTCAACTTGAAAAAGCCATAAACTTTCTGAACATGGAAAAATCTAAAATTGCACCCGGACTCGCAGGAGCTTTAGACTCCCCCCCGCCGGTTGTCAAAACTCCAACCCCTTCACCAATATCTAAACCAAATCCGCCTTCGGCCGACACTGCCGTTCGTCCGCAACCCGTTAAGCCGGCAATTACATTACCCAAAATTAACCAGGATGAAAAAGCTTTGCAAATTGTCAGTAGTTTTATTAATGCAATTGGCGGCGAAGCATCATTTCGAAATATTTCGTCTTATACAGCACGCGGCCTGGTAGATTTAAACCGAAATGGCTCAATAGTTACAGGCGGATTTGAACTTTACCGAAAAGCACCCAATCGAGTTGCGGAAGTCTTAATTTTTGACAGTTCCGGCGAGGTGCGGGAAATCTTTGATGGGCAAAGTTATTTTGTCCAGTCACTTTTTACCGGGATTATTAAACAAGAACACTTGAACGGTGAATATGGGTTGTTTGCCGATTTTTATGAAGTTGTGAAATTCAAAGAACTTTATCCAAATATCAAATATACCGGACAATACAACCGTTTAGGTCGAAAAACTGACGTTATCGAAGCAACCACTGCCCAAGGTCTGAAAGTTTCTTTCGGATTTGATGTCGGTTCAAAATTATTGATCAGCCGGACCGGCACTTTTCTCCACTTTACTTATAATGATTATCAAAAATTTGGGAATTTGTTAATTCCAACCCTTCAGACACGGCAAAACACATTTACTATCAGAATAAGAGAGGTCAACTTTGAAAGCCAAATACCTGATCGCAAATTTGCGAAAGAAGAGAATTGTTTTACGAAAATTGATTAAGCCCAGATTTTTCATTTTATTGAGAAGAGTTTAGAATTAGTAAAAAAGAACTTAAAAATTTTATGAATAAAAAAACAATTAAAGATATTGATTTAGACGGAAAACGGGTATTTATTCGGGTAGATTTTAATGTCCCGATTAAAGATCACACGATAACTGACGATACCAGGATCCGCGGCGCGATTCCAACTATAAAATATGCGTCCGATAACGCCAAAGTTGTGATTTTAGCATCGCACCTTGGCCGACCGCTCAAAGATCAGAAGAAAGCTGAAGAAAAAGGAATCTCTTTTGATTCGACTAAATATAGTTTAAAGCCCGTGGCTGATCATCTTGCTCAGTTAATGGGCCACGAAATTAAATTCGTCAAAGATTGTATCGGTGATGATGTTTTAGATTTAGTGAATTCAGCTGAAAAAGGTTCGATAATATTATTAGAAAATGTCCGGTATCACGCCGGCGAGGAAAACAATGATGTTGATTTTGCCAAAAAACTGGCAGAACTAGCGGATGTTTATGTAAATGATGCCTTCGGTGCTGCTCATCGAGCGCATGCTTCAACCGTCGGAATTACCAAATCTGTTAAGACTTCGGTGGCAGGACTTTTGATGGAAAGGGAACTAGAATTTTTGGGCAAAGCCCTCAACCATCCTGAGCGGCCTTTTGTGGCTATTCTGGGAGGAGCAAAAGTATCGGATAAAATTCCAGTCATCAAATCTCTGATTGAACGCAAGGTTGACAAATTATTAATCGGCGGCGCCATGGCCTATACTTTTTTTAAGGCAAATGGCTACACGGTCGGGAAGTCCTTAGTCGAAGATGAGATGATGCCCACCGCCTTGGAAGTAGAAAAGTTAGCCAAAGATGCTGGGGTTGAACTCTTGTTACCTACCGATCATCAGGTGGTGGATTCGTATGACCCGCTCACTTCCTGTAAAACCATTCCAATTGACTTTACCAATTCTGGATTAGTTGGTTTAGACATCGGTGCAGAAACCGTTGCAATATTTTCGAAAGCATTAGCAGGTGCCAAAACTATTGTTTGGAACGGTCCGATGGGAATGTTTGAAGAAAAGCCCTTCGATATGGGAACTTTAGCAATTGCTCAAGCTGTCGCCAATGCAACGGACAATGGCGCAACTTCGATTGTTGGAGGCGGTGATTCAGTTGCAGCCGTCAATCAATCGGGACTTTCTGCAAAAATCTCACATATTTCGACCGGCGGCGGTGCGACTTTGGAATTTCTCGCGGGTGACGTGTTACCGGGCGTAGAGGCTTTGAATGAAAAGGTATGAGAATAGGTTGGGCTACTGACATCCATTTAGACCGTTTGAATGAGCGTGATTATCTTGAATACAAAGAATATTTGCGAGAGTTAAATCCTGATCTTCTGATTATTTCAGGTGACATTGCCGAAGGCGAAAAGGTCTGTCACTCACTAAAGGATTTTAATGATTCTTTCAATTTCAGGATTTATTTTGTCCTGGGCAATCACGATTTTTATTGGAGTAGTTTTGCCGTAGTTGAAGAAAATATTAGAAATTTAGTAAAGGAAGCTCCAAATTTGAACTGGCTGACTGAATCGGGCGTTATTCCGTTGAATGAAACAACTGCCTTGATCGGGGTTGAAGGTTGGGGCGACGGGAGAAACGGAACTTTGAATATGAGCGAAGGTTTTACCCGGGATTTATTATCAATTGAAGATTACAAAGGGTTGGACCGGATAGAAATCGGTAAATTACTCAATAAAATAGGCGAAAAATATGCCGCAAATTTACGTCCTAAACTTTTGGAAGCCGTCAAAAGTTATAAAAATGTTATTTTAGTAACACATGTTCCCCCATTTGTTGAGGCTTGTTTTGACCGACGTTTACAGATTATTGAAGAATTCAAACAACCTTTCTATACCTGTAAAGCCATTGGTGATATGCTTTTAGATGTCATGAATGCAAATCCTATGTGTGACATGACCGTATTATGCGGACATTTGCACGAAACCGCCGATGTCAAGATCCTGGAAAATCTACGAATCAAAGTTAAAGAATCAGGATATGGGGTTTGGTGGGATGCAACTTTAATCAATCTTTAATAAATTTAGATAAGTTATGAGAAAACCTGTCATTGCCGGGAATTGGAAAATGTATAAACTGCTCACCGAAGCAGTCGAAACTGTCTTAGCTCTCAAACCTTTGGTGGCCAATGCTAATTATTGTGAAGTTGTGATCGCTCCTGTTTTTGTACATTTGAAAACAGTTGCTGATAGATTAGAGGGCTCAAATATCAAAATTTCAGCTCAGAATTGCGCTATTACAGAAAAACAAAGCGCTAATACCGGTGAAGTTTCTGCCGAGATGCTTCGAGATGTCGGGTGTTCACATATCATCATTGGACACTCGGAACGTCGCCAGTTTTATCACGAGTCTGATAATTCGGTTAATTTAAAAACTAAAGCATGTTTGGCCTCAGGTTTAACCGCAATTGTTTGTGTCGGGGAAATATTAGCCGAAAGAGACGCAGGAAATGCCGAAACAGCGGTCAAATCCCAACTCGTGAACGGATTGGCAGGTTTGACAACTTCGGAGATGGAACGTATTATTATCGCTTACGAGCCTGTTTGGGCGATAGGAACGGGTAAAACCGCCACGCCGGAACAGGCTCAAGAAATGCACGCATTTATCCGGCAAGTTATTTCAGAAACTCATGGAAGTGAAGTGGCTGAAGCTACTAGAATTCTTTATGGGGGGTCGGTCAAGCCTGAGAATATCAAGGATTTGATGAAACAGACTGATGTGGATGGTGCTTTAGTCGGCGGCGCAAGTTTAGAAGCTAATAACTTTGCCCAGATAGTTAATTACAAATAGGGTAGGAAAAAGATTTTGTTTGAGTATTTCCTTTTCGGATTATTTTTTATTTCGTGTTTAGTTTTAATTGCTACGGTGCTTTTGCAACCCGGCAAAACGGATGCGGGTGCGCTTTTTACCAGTAATATTTCGAGCACAGCTTTTGGGCCCCGGGGGACACAATCCTTACTTTCGAAAATTACGATAGCAGCTGCGGCTCTTTTTATGCTTTCAGCTTTGTTGCTTTCATTACAAGCAGTGAGGGGGGGGGGGTCTGTTTTAAGTACTGTTCCGGAAGTCAAAACCGAAACAACAGTCACCCCAACTTCAAATACCGCGAATTCAAATTCTGCAAATACAGTTACGAACACTGATTCCAATGTGGGGAATAGTAACGCAAGTAACTCGACTCCTAACCCCAACCAAAACAAATAGTCTTTGAAATTTTATTTATGCCCAGGTGGCGGAATTGGTAGACGCGCACGTTTGAGGGGCGTGTGGAGCGATCCGTGCTGGTTCGATTCCAGTCCTGGGCATCAACAAAAAAGCAAGAAGGAGCAATTCTTTCTTGCTTTTTTGTTGGACAATTTTTATGAAGTTGCCTGAATAAATGAGGGAATATTTCTCCACTGTCGAACTTTACTCTGGGAGGTATTTTGAAAAGTGGAAAAATGTATTTAAAACAAAGTGAGTTAAAGCATTTTAAGCTATTTTTGACGCTTTGAGCAGACACCGTCTTGCTAAGCTAAAAAATATTTTTAGCTTAGCAAGACACAGATTTTAAATGATGAAAATAGATAACTTATCTGTTTGTATCCGGATTTTATCGGTGTCCAACTGTGATCAAGAAACCACACATTAAAATCAAATTTGCGCTGATTCATCAGGGTTGGGATAGTTTTTGTGATAATGAGTCAAAAATATTCGATTTGAAAGGCAAATTACCTCGATTTAATTAAAAATAGAGCCGATATTTTACCTTTAGTCGTTTCTTTTTGTGGTTTCAAACTGTTACTTTAAACCAGGGCAAGAGCCGTTGAATCGAAGAGAGTTTTCAATCTCATCTTTTACGCAATCTGGTATAAGTCAACTATCCCAAGCATACAGAGGGAGTGGATGAGGTTCAAAATTTGTTGAATAATTAACTCAGCGGATCATCACAAAACTAGTTAAGCAAATTATAAAGTTTAAGAGGGAAGTGCCTTGTGAAGTAAATAGTTCAGATGAAAGAATTTATTTTTTTAATCGAAAAGAATTCCCCGTCTGCTTGCAGCGTGGGTTTCCTTATTCACTCTGAAAGGGTGTGACTTCTTGTTCTTAGAAAATTCGTGGTTTCCCTGCTTCGCCCGAAAATAACGAATTTTCAAAATTTATTAATTTTACTTGGCCATAAAGTAAATGACAAAAGTTTGTTAAATATGCAGGTTTTTAACTCGAAGAAAAGAAATTGTCCGGAGATGAAAAGACTTAAAGTGTTACATTAGATATATTACCGAAATACCTCGTGTGATGTGTAAGGTAGGTATAAAAAATCGAATTTTGCTCATAAATACTTTAATAAATGCTGTTAATTACTGTAAATAAACAGTTAAAGTAGTCAGAAAAAGGATTAGGTGTCAGACGGCCGACACTTAATCCTTTTTCTAGGTAGTTAAAGGGGAATATTCCCGTGTTTTTTAGGTGGATTAGAGTCTCTTTTATTTTGTAATAGACTTAAAGCCCGAATTAATTTGGGTCGGGTTTGAGCAGGTTCAATAACCTCATCTACAAAACCTCTTTGAGCGGCAATATAAGGGTTGGCAAATTTTTCATTAAATTCATCAACGATCCGCTGCCTGGTTTCTTCCGGATTAGTCGTCTCAGCTAACTCTTTGCGATAAAGAATCCCGACGGCGCCCTCAGCCCCCATCACTGCAATTTCAGCGGTCGGATAGGCAAAATTAATGTCAGTTCTGATATGTTTACTGGCCATCACACAATAAGCCCCTCCATAAGCCTTACGGGTAATAACAGTAATCTTGGGGACAGTTGCCTCCGCAAATGCGTAAAGAAGCTTGGCACCGTGCCGGATAATGCCAAAATGTTCTTGATTGACCCCTGGCAGAAATCCGGGAACATCCTCAAAAGTAACAATTGGGATATTAAAACAATCACAAAATCTAACAAACCGAGCCGCTTTGACCGAGGCATCTATGTCCAGAACCCCGGCTAGATAGGCGGGTTGATTTGCAACAATCCCAATTGAATAGCCGCCAAGCCGTGCAAATCCAATTACTATATTTTGGGCAAAATATTCTTGGACTTCAAAAAAGTAATTTTCATCAACGACGTTAATAATAATGTCTCTAATATCATAAGGGGAAGTTGATAATTCGGGGACAATGGAATTCAACTTTTTATCCGAACGATTAATCGGATCAGAGGTCGGGACAAAAGGAGGACTTTCTAAATTATTTGAAGGAATAAAAGAAAGTAACTCCCGGGTCAAACGCAAACAATGCTCATCATTATTGGCAGCAAAATGGGCTACCCCTGATTTTGTATTGTGAGTCATGGCACCGCCTAATT
>JANOEF010000160.1:0-12804 GCA_031413075.1 Acidobacteriota bacterium
CCAATGCACAATTAACCATGGACAATGGACAATGAAGAAAACCCCAAAACCCAAGTTAATCAGCTATTTGCAAACTTTTCTTGATTTTTCAGAAGGTCGTCAAACTTTTGCTGACCTGCTTAATCGCCGGTTTAGTGCAAATTTCAACGAGTTCGCTTTGAGTCCCTCGCTATCAGCAGGCAACTACCAGCCAAATATTGCGGTTTAACTCAAAACTTTGTTAAATCAGAAGTTGAAGAATCACAGGCAAATCGCGCCTAAAGAGCGCAACTCGTACGGAAGTTTTACAACTTGAGTTTAATTACTTCTGAACCCGCCAGCAAATAGGCACCTGCGCCGTAAACTTCCCAACTTTCGGCATCAAAATTCTTTCGCGGATCGGCGCCGATCGGCTGAGTCCAACCGACTTTTCCTTCTTTGGTGAGAAGCGTGTTCACTCCAATCCAGGCTTTTTTGACCGCCGGCAGATATTTGTTTTTGTCGAGAATTTTTTGGTTGATTCCCCACGCCAACGCGTAGCAATAAAATCCCGAGCCGCTCGCTTCGCCCCCCGGATATGAATCAGGATCAAGCAAACTCGAACGCCAAAGTCCATCGGATTGTTGAAGCGAAACAATGCGTTCCATCATTTCCCGATAATTTTTTTCGTAAAAACCACGTTTCGAATAGTCTTTCGGCAATTCCTTTAGGAGCCGGACCAAACCTCCCGCCACCCAGCCGTTACCGCGACTCCAAAATATTTTCTTACCGTTTGCTTCCCTTTTGCCCTCACCTTTTTCGTTAATCAAATATGAGGCATCGCGGGCGTAAAGATGCTCTTCCCGATTGTAGAGACGCTCGTAGGTTTCGGCGAAAAATTTATCATTGAGTTCAAAATAGGTTTTATCCTTGAGCGTTCTGCCAAGTTTGGCAAGCGTTGGTGGAGCCATAAAAAGCGCGTCGCACCACCACCAGATAATCCCGTGTTTTTTGACCTCGTTTCCTGTTTCGGTTTGAATTTTGCGAATTGCCTCAATCGTCGGCTGAATCATCTTCGGATCTTTTTTAAGCCGATACATATCAATATAAGTTTGCGAAATGACAATGTCGTCGGCGTGATCAAAACGTTTGCCGATCTGCCAATTATTCTTCTCGCCCATTTCCATCAATGCGGCCCAAATCTCCTTTGATTTGGTTGTTTCATAGGCCGCGAAAACACCGGCATAAAAGGCGCCGTTAGTCCAATCGTAAAGTGCGTGTTTTGGATTCTTGAGCTGCCACTCGGCCACTTTGAGCATTTTGGCTTTGATGTTTTTGCTCTTAAAGAGCTCGTCATTTTGGGCAAACAAATTGGTCGAAAAGGTAAATAAAAACAAGGCGAGAACATAAAAATAGTGTCTTTTCATAATTGTTTTCACGGCTTTATTTCCTACAGTGTAAAATTGCCGATCAATGGCGGGCGCAAGCAACCCTTCCTGACCTGTCATTTTCTTTAGCTTGACTCATAAAACCTCATCTTGATTCAATGATAACCCCAAAAGATCTGATAGAATAGATTTCAGGTTGGGAAGGGTTGTTCTACGCCCGCCGAGGTTTAGCGGAACTCAAACCATTCCTAACTTAACTGGCAAATATCCAGAACATTCATATCGGTATAATCCACATTTTCACCGCCCATGGCCCACACAAAACTGTAGTTTGAGGTTCCCGCGCCCATATGAATTGACCACGGCGGCGAAAGAACAACTTCTTCGTTTGCCATGACGATATGACGCAGGTCTTCGGGCTGCCCCATAAAGTGCATCAGGCGGGCTTTTTCGTCCAAATCAAAATAGAGATAAACTTCTGAACGCCGTTCGTGAATGTGCGGCGGACAAGTATTCCAAACGCTCCCGGTTTCAAGTGAAGTCAGCCCTAAAACCAACTGAGATGACTGGCAGATGCCGGGAATAATAAATTGATAAACAGTCCGGACGTTTGATGTCTCAACCGCGCCGAGCTGCAATTTGTTGGCTTGGGCGGCAGTGATCAGTTGCGTTTCATACCGGGCATGAGCAGGCGTCGAAACCAGATAAAATTTGGCCGGATTGGCGGCGTCTGCCGATTCAAACGAAACGTCTGCGCTGCCCATCGGGATATAAAGGCAATCTTTTGCGCCGAGTTCAAATTTTTCACCGTCAACCGTAATTGTCCCGGTTCCGGCACCGACATTGACCGCCCCGAGCTCACGTCTTTCTAAAAACGGTTTGTCTTTTGCCGAGGCGGGTTCGGTCTGAACGGGCAAGATCAGTTTTTGTTTGCCGGGCATTGCTCCGCCAACCACAATTCGTTCAAAATGCGTGTAATTGAGTCGAATTTCATCCGTCTCAAATAATTCGTTCACGATGTAGAGTTCGCGCAACTCCTGGTTGCCGGCTCCGTAAATTGAGTCGGGATGGGTTGCGTAATAAGTTTTTTGATACATAATTTCTATTCCTTTGTTATTGTCCTCGGGCATCTTTAACGATTTGGACAAACTGCATCGCATTTTCCGTGATTTGCCCGGCGTTTCCGGCCCTTAATGCTTTCAAATCTACCAGGTCGGCGCCGATTCCTAGAGCACTCGATCCGGCTTTGATAAAATCTGCGGCTGTTTTGAGATTAACGCCTCCGGTTGGAATCAGGTCCACTTGCGGCAGTGGTGCTTTCAAACCTTTAATATAACTCGCTCCTCCCATTGCCGAACAGGGGAAAACTTTGACAAAATCGGCTCCTGCCTGCCAGGCTGTGATGACTTCGGTCGGAGTCAACGCCCCCGGACAGATCGGCACTGAATATCTTCGGCAGAGTTCAATTGTCTGGATATTTAGCGCCGGACTGACGATAAATGTCGCTCCAGCTAAAATACAGTTTCGCGCCGTTTCCGGATCTAAGACCGTTCCGGCTCCGAGCACTACTTCGTCGCCAAATCTATCGGCCACCTTTTCGATCACTTTGATGGCTCCGGGCACCGTCATCGTGATTTCCAAAATCGGTACTCCGCCCGCTTTGATCGCCTCCACCGCTGCCATCGCCTCTTCCGGAGAATTTGCCCTGACCACCGGCACTACTCCGATCTCTTTGATTCTTCTTATTACTTCGTCTCTTTTCATATTTTATCCGTAATTGGTAATTCGTAATTCGTAATTCGTAATTCGTAATTCGTAATTCGTAATCCGTAATCCGTAATTACCTGGCCACCCTCGCGCCTCCGCCTTTCATAACTCGCTGAACATCCGCGAAACTGGCCATCGTCGTATCTCCCGGCGTGGACATTGCCAGGGCACCGTGCGCCGCTCCGCAATTGACTGCATATTGAGGACTTTCTCCGCTCAAGAACCCGTAAATTAATCCTGAGGCGAACGAATCTCCGCCGCCAACGCGGTCAAATATTTCCAGATTCTCGCGCATTGTCGCCTGATAGAGCGTGTCATTGGTGAAGCAGACCGCTCCCCAATCGTTGATCGAAGCCGTTTTGGCATTTCTCAGCGTGGTGGCGGCAACCGCAAAATTCGGGAAATCCGACACCGCTTTTCGAATCATTTTTTCAAAATTAACCACGTCCAGTTTTGAATGATTTTCGTCCTGTCCTTCCACTTCGTAGCCTAAACAAGCGGTGAAATCTTCTTCGTTACCGATCATCACATCAACATATTGCGCCAAATCTCGATTCACTTCCTGAGCTTTCGCCTGTCCGCCGATGGCTTTCCAGAGCGAATCACGATAATTCAAATCATACGAAATTATCGTCCCGTGTTTTTTAGCAATTTCCATCGCTTCTTTGGCGACTTCCGGCGTAGTTTCTGAAAGTGCACAGAAGATGCCGCCGGTGTGAAACCATCTTGCTCCTTCCTGCCCAAAGATTTTTTCCCAGTCAATATCGCCTTTTTTAAGTTGTGAAACCGCCGTATTTCCCCGATCAGAGCACCCCAATGCGGCCCGGACACCAAACCCGCGTTCGGTAAAATTCATTCCGTTGCGGGTCGTTCGGCCTACCCCATCATATTTCGTCCATTGCACATGCGATTGATCAACCCCGCCCTGATAGATCAAATCCTGAACCAGTTTTCCGATTGGATTATCCGCCAAAGCCGTAACAATCGCCGCGTCGAGACCAAAACAACGCTTCAGCCCCCGCGCCACATTATATTCGCCGCCGCCGTCCCACACTTCAAAACTGCGAGTCGTATGAATTCGCTTATTCCCCGGATCGAGCCGCAACATCACTTCACCCAGACTGACAATGTCCCACCGACATTCTTCTTTACTTTTGATCTTTACCATAACTTTTAATTTTGAATTTTTAGCTTTTAACTTTCTTTAGCGAGCCATCCAGCCGCCGTCAACTATCAAAATATGACCCTGTAAATAATCGCTGGCCGCCGAGGATAGAAAAACGACCGAGCCTTGCAGATCTTCGGGAGTTCCCCATTTACCTGCCGGAATTCGTTCTAAAATTTGACGATTGCGGGTTTCATCGGCTCTTAACGCAACCGTATTATTCGTCGCCATATAACCCGGAGCGATCGCATTGACATTGATATTCTTTGAGGCCCATTCGTTGGCAAACGCCTTGGTGAGACCTGCCACACCCGATTTCGAAGCGGTATAAGCCGGAACCGTAATTCCGCCCTGAAACGAAAGCAATGAGGCAATATTGACAATTTTTCCGCCGCCGTTTTCGATCATTACTTTTGCAACAGCTTGCGATAAACGAAAGATGCTCGACAGGTTGACCTCGATCACGGTTGACCAATCTTCTTCGGAAAAATCAACCGCCGGAGCACGCCGGATCATTCCGGCATTGTTGACCAAAATATCGATTCGACCGAACTTTTCGACGACCGCGGCGGCAATCTTTTTCGGAGCTTCTTTGTCCGACATATCGCCCGAGACCGAAAACGCCCGGCGACCGAGTTTTTCAATCGCGGCGCAGGTTTCGTCGGCTTCGCCGTCATACATACAATGGCAAGCCACGTCTGCACCCGCTTCGGCAATGGCAATCGCCATCGCCTGCCCGAGTCCAACGGACGCTCCCGTGACGAGCGCGAATTTTCCGTCTAATCTAAATTTATCTAAGATACTCATATTTTTTTCAATTAAACAATTCTAAAATCTCAACAATAAATTACTATCCCCGGCGGTAAGTTTTGCCACTCGCTCCATCATTTTTCTATATTTCTCGTCGGTATATTTTTTCGCTGCGCGGCGCATTATCGGAAAAAGTCCTTCAGGCTCCCATCCTTCGATTTGCTGATATTTCCATTTGTTTTCAGGGTTCAAAAATGGATACAAAAACTCAACTGCCCGGCGAATCCCGCTACCGTCATTTTCCTGAAAATTCCATAAATCTACACCGACATTTTCGCCTAATTCCGCCAGGGTCACAAATCCTTCGAGGTTCATGGTGCTGTAATTCCAGGATTTAGTGCGTTCCAATTCAAGCGGCATCCGACCATCGGATTCGATCTGTTTTTCGATTCTTTTTTGGGTAACTTTTTCGAGCTGATTTTTAGCAACCTCTGATTTTCCGGCAAATAATGCAAAGGCCACAACTTGCACATCATAGTAGGTTCCATGATTATTCTTTGCCGCGGCTTCGTCACGTCCGTTTTTGCTGGTCGTGAGCCAAGTCAAATATTGGTCAAACCACGTTTCAAGTCCCTTTTGGTCGGCTTTTGTCCATGCTTTTGAGCCTTCTAAAAGTCCGATCGAATCCACTACCCGCGTCAAACCTCTGGTTTCGATGATCCCGATACCGCGCCCCGTGTTCAGACCAGGAATCGCCTGCGCGAATTCCAAATTCGGATTCATTTTCGTTTCCGCCTTGAGAAACCACATTCGCAGGATTTCGCTGGCTTTCGCGGCGTATTCTTCTTGGTTAGTAAAATAATAGGCTGTGGCAAGTTTTTCAACCGTTTGAACCATTTTGTTCATTAGTTCGTGGTCGGGATATTTCTTGATCTCAGGATTTCGCTCCCCGTCTTTGCGAATATACGGAAAACCGTCTCCCGTATTCGGATTGCGCCACCAATACGGACCCTGGCTCATATAATCGTGTTTGTCGCCGCTTGGAGGATTTGCGGTTTTGGTGACGATTGAGAGAATTTCAGTTTTGAGCGCCTTTCTTGCTTCTTTATCGAGGGTTTCGATGGCAGTTTTATAAGATGTATCAGGTGATTTTTTGTTAAAAATTCTCGCTTTGCGCTCACTCAATATTTGTGAATTTAAGACAAAAACTCGCAGAGTTTGGGCAACGCTAATGTGCCCCCCGATTGATAATAAGGTGAGAACGAGAATGATCTTTATCACGATTTTGGAGTTCATTACTTATTTTTTAGCTTCCGCCAAAATTCCGATTTCCGTCAACCAGAGTTCACATACTCTTGTCCAAACGGCACTTGAACCAGGACTATTTTCGACCGGAATTGAATTTCCGCCGGTCGGAAAAATATGCAGTGTGGCCGAAACTTTATTGTCCAAAAGAGTTGCATGGAACATCAGACCGTTTTTGGGTTTGGGCTGATGCGCTTAAAACCACAAAAGACAAACAACAATATCCCAATGTATTTTGTCAACTTCATTTTCTTAACTATTTCGTTCCCTGGAATGGCTTTTCATTTTTCAGGAAATCCACTAGCATCTTTTCATTCTCGGCGACAATAGACTTAAACTTTGGATCTTTGGCCAAATTGACCGTTTCATTGGGATCGTTTTTCATATCGTAAAGTTCGGTTGCGACTTGCTTAAAGTTCATCGTCAGCGCATCGCTGCGAAAATCTTTTTGCAGCCAAGCCACATAACGAAATCTTTCAGTGCGAATTCCATAACCCATTATTTCATCCTTTTGACGCGGATATTGGCTAACTGAAAATAACTTCCCTTTTGAGCCGGGATTTTTCATCAATCTGACCAAACTCGATCCTGCGAGATTTTCGGGCGGATTAAGCCCGGCCAAATCACAAAGAGTAGGGAAAATATCAACGAATTCTGTCAAACCCGCAGCCTTTTGGTTGCCTTTGAATCCCGGGCTATAAATCATTAAAGGCGCGCGGGTGGCTTGTTCAAAATTGGTGTGTTTTGCCCACAAAAGATGATCGCCGAGATGCCAACCGTGGTCGCCCCAAAGGATGATGATCGTGTTCTTTTCAAGACCCTGTTTCTTTAATTCATCCAGTAATTTGCCGACTTGTGCATCCGCATAGCTGACCGCGGCGTAGTAGGCATGAATCATATTTCGCTGAAATTCTTCGGGAATTTGAGTAGGCACGCGAACTCCGGAATGGTCGGTATAATTATTTTGCAGTTCGCCGCCCTGGGTATTGCTTGCGGCAGCACCGTTGTTTTCTTCGACACTTCCGCCCGGATATGCCACACTTACTGCATTCTTACTCCGCTGGCGAAACGGAGCGAGCTGGATTTTTGAATGATCGTAAAGATCCCAATATTTTTTTGGCGCAACGAAGGGCAGATGCGGTTTGGCAAATCCGACGGCGTAGAAAAACGGCTCCTTCTTTTTCGCCAATTCGGCAATTGTTTTAACTGCAATGCCGGCGTTTGCCCCATCGGTATAAGCTTCGTCGGGAATATCTTCGCTCGTTTCCCAGACCGGATAAATTTTTGATTTGCCGTATGCTTTGGCGGCAGCCTCGTCCATACCTTGCTTCTTGCCTTCTTCTTCGAACTGTGAAAACAATTTTCGGGTCGTCGCGTTTTGATACATCGTCTGGGAAGGCGGTTCAAATCCTTTGGCAAAATCCGCAGGCTTGACCTTTTGATACGGAACGCTCCACGATTGTCCGTCAGATTGTTTATCCACCGAGCGTTGATCGAAAATCTTTCCGATACCGATTGTGTGATAACCATTTTGTTTGAAATATTCAGGAATGGTGACAATATTCGGATTCATATCGCGAATTAATGTTTTCAAATCCCAAACCTTGGTTGTGTCAGGTCTCATTCCGGTCAAAAGACTCGCCCGCGACGGAGCACAGACTGCCTGTTGGACATAATTGCTCGTAAAAATCGTGCCCATTTTGGCAAGCCTGTCCATATTCGGTGTATGCATCTGCTTTTCACCGTAAGCATTGATTAACGGTTTTAGGTCGTCAATAGCGATAAACAAAACATTGGGCTTCGATAAAGTTTGAGCAAACAAAGAACTCGCCAAAACCGCAAATGAAGTAACCAGACAGAATAATTTACGCATTTTTGTATTTTCTCCAAAAGTCAGACAAAACCAAAATTGTTAGACTCCTTTATGAGCCAAGAAGTCTAACAATTTTTCCCTCGTTCGTTAGAAAATCAAACGAACAGCAAACTGCATTTCCCGCATCGGCGTGGTAAGTTCAACCGGACGACCGGCGTTCGTTGTCGAACGCAATTGGTCTAAGGTGATCGCCGGAGTGGATCCGACCGCGCTGATGTTGCTCGGCAGCTTAAACGTCGGAATTTTGAAATTTGCGTGGTTGAAAGCGTTGAAGACTTCCCAACGCAACTGCAAACTCATCCTCTCTTTCAGTTGCACTACCTTGAAAAGCGATAGATCGGTTTTACTGAAATTACGACCAATCAGGATATTCCGTCCAGAATTACCAAAAAGGTTCGGATCAGCCGTCGTTGCCGCAGGCAACGCAAATGCGAATGGATTAAAATCAAATCCCGCTGGAATATTTTGGGTTGGATCGCCAATTAAATCCGGTCGTTGTCTGGAGCCCGCGGTAGGTGTTTCGAATTGCGGAGTATATGGTCGCCCAGACAAAAACGAAACGATTCCATTCAATTGCCACCCGCCCAGTATTGCATTGGCAAACCCACTCGAATCTCCGAAAAAGCGCTTACCTTGTCCAAATGGTAGGGTGTAGTTAAAACTACCAGAAAATTGATGCGCACGGTGATTATCAGAAAGCCCATAATCAGCACGGAAATTTCGAATATCCTGCGGAGCAATCTGTGAACCGGTCGTGTTATTATTCGTTGTTGAGATCACGTCAAGCGATCTGCTGAACGTGTACGAAAGCAGCAATGTCAGTCCGTTTGCCGCGCGGCGACGAAGTGATGCTTGCAGTCCGTGGTAATTTGAATTTCCCGCAGGAATCTGATAATCAACGGTTTCCAGTAACGGAAAAGCTCTGACAGTTGTCAGCGTCGTTCCCACCAAAGCAATCGGATAAGCCTGGTGGAGATCGTATGTAATGCCGAGTTTCCGTCCGAGCGTCCCGACGTATCCAACCTCAAGAGCTAAATCCTTCGCTAATTGATGAGCAACGGTTAGGTGAAATTGGTAAATTTCAGGAGCTTCCGTATTGGTTGGCAGACCTTTCGTCTGCAAAACGCCCTCGGTTTGACCGCGACCCGCGGGAAATGGATTTTGCCAACTAAGCAGCGTCAGATTTGCTGCCAGCCGACTATATTGCTCACGCAAAACATACGGATAATTGATGGTTAGCTGTTTTCTTGCCGGATTGATAGTTTCCAACCCGTAGAAGATTCCCGCACCGCCACGAATGACCGTCTTATCATTTTTAAAGGGGCGCAAGGCAAACCCCAATCTTGGGCCCCAGTTGTTCGTGTCTGTTTTAATAAGGGTATCGGGCAAGCCCTGACTCGCCGCACTCACACAGATCAGAGCATTGGTCACCGGATCGCGAAATTCGCCGCTCGAACATACATTGCCTCCAAGGGAAGGAAGGAAATTAGAAAGTTTATTGTCTCTCTCTTTAAGCGGCGGAGTGTGATCATAGCGAAGCCCCAGATTCAACGTGAGCCAAGGTGCAATCCTCCAGTCGTCCTGAACAAAAAATGCGGACTGTAGGTTACTTAAATGAACCGGATCGGTGCCGATTTGTCGTTTAACAGAATCCGGCAAACCGTATAGAAAGTCGGCGAAGGAATAAAATCCGCTTCCGGTTCCGCCCGAGGGATTGGTCGTTCTGCCGCGAAAACGAAAGGTTCCGCGCGTTCCAGTGGCATCCGCTTCGGTATATTTAGGAATCAGAAGGTCTGCACCAAATCTAAAACTGTGATCTCCTACAATCGCCGTCAGGATGTTGTAAAACTGCAAATTATTGAAATCATAAATGAAAGGTTCATTTGGACGATCGCCGAATTCGGCGAAACCGTCAACAGTAACCGCAGGAAACCCCTGATAGGTAGGATTTGAGCTGCTCGGTAATCCGGGAATCCCAAAAAGAGAAACGTAGTCTTTATCCTGGTTGTCTCCTCTGGTGGCATTATGGCTCGTTAAATAACCAAACCGGAATTCATTGATAATGTTTGACGAAAAAGTATGAATGTCGCTGATTGCCACGGACTTATTGTCTGCACCTGTTTTTCGTCCAAAACCCGGGAAGTTATTATCGCTCGGTAATGGGTCGTAATCGGCGTTATTGTCCTGTGAATAGCGAATTGACAAATTGTTGTTATTTGCCAAGCGATGATCAACCTTGAAGACAAATTGGTCGCGGTTAATATTGCTTGTTCCCGTAGCGCGATAAACGCTCAAAGTTCCGGCAACGTTTGCCGCCGGAAGCCTCTGTAATATTTGAAGCGAGACGGGATTAGCCGCAAGAATTGTTGGAAATAATGGATTGACCGCGAATGGTATGACATTTTGAACGGGACATTCTACTTTGGTAACCACCAGGGTTGCCGCATTTCTTGAAAGACACAAAACACGGTTTGTATCGTTAGAATTGCCCAAAATCCCATCAGTTCCGGGACCGCGGACATTGCGAAAATCGCCCGTCAGCCAGGCAGCATTGGGTGCAGTTGTCAGCGTATTTATTGAACGTATCTCTTTCGTTTTTTCATAAGATGTGAAAAAGAAGGTGCGATCGGTGCCCTTTGTAAATACAGGCCCGCCTTCGCCGAAATTAAAAAATGGAAGCGGGCCGCCGAGGGTTCCACCAAATTGATTTCGTCTCAATTTCTTTCCGTCCTCAGGAGTTGCGAAAACGTCAATGGCATCAAAGAAGTCATTTCTCACATATTCAAAAGCAGTTCCGCTAAAGCGATTGGTTCCCGATTTTGTGACAACGCTGATTTGCGCTCCTCCAACTCTTCCGAATTCGGCGGAGTAATTCGAGGTCGAAACTTTGAACTCCTGAATTGAGTCAACTGACGTGTTCACGCCGACAGCTCCGGACCGATCAACTCGATTCGTGATGCCGTCGAGTATGAAGTTAGTCGAATCTGTCCGTGATCCTGAGGCTGAAACACCTTTGCCCGAGTCGTTTACGTCGGGTCGCGGATAAACTCCCGGAACCAGCAAGGCCAAATCCTGAAAATCACGCCCATTAAGCGGTAGGTCCTGGACTTGCTTTGGAGTGATAACCTCTCCCTTTTCCGAGGTTTCCGTATTGATCACCGAAGGCTCGGACGTAATAGTTACGGTTTCGTTGACCCCGCCCGTTTCTAACGTGACATTAAATCGCGAGGTCGTATCAGTTTCGAGAACAAGTTTTTCGCTAATTGAGATCTTAAAGCCCGCCATCGTAATTTTAATTGTATAAACTCCCGGCGGCATCTGTGAAATTTGATATTCACCATCTTCATTTGACTTGGCGGATTGCGTCCGGTTCGTCCCGTTCTGAGTAATCGTAACATCTGCCCCAGGGACAACTGCCCCGTTAGAGTCCGTCACCTTTCCGACTAATGTCGCGTTCAATGATTGAGCGAAAAGACTCCCGCTAAACACAACCATCACCATAAGTAACACCAGACTGTTACCTCTTAACTTGTCTCGACTTTTCATTTTAATTTCCTCCAAAAAATACTACTTTTCTAAATATGACTGCTGAATTTTGAACAAGTCTATCGCTGAACCTGTGGTTTTTCAGCACTTTTTGTCCACCGAACTTCCTTTAATTTACGTCCTCTTTCTTAAATTGCATATGCCTGACAAACTCTGATTTGAGACTTTGTTTCTATGAAACAGGCTCCTTAATTAGGGGCTTTTTTCTTATCTTTTTTGTTATCTTTTTTGACTTCTTCGGTCGGCTGTTTGGCCTTGCTTCGTGCTCTGCCGGAGCCGTCTCCATCATCCAGAACTCCGCCCGCCGGATTCAGTTTGGCTAAAACGGCTTCCATTCTTTTTCGGGCAGCGATTGCTTCGGGATTAGTCGAATCCGCCGGAATGAGTGATTCTGCAAATGGCGATTTGCTCATATCAAAAAGTTCGCCGTCGCGATTCAATTTGAATTTCGCTTCGCGGACAAACCATTTATTGCCGAGCTCGATAAATATCCAATCGCGCGGAGTCGCTTTTTTTCCTAGCAGTTGCGGCGCAAAACTTTGGCCGTCAATGACATTTTTTGTCGGCAACTTAGCTTCGGCGAGTTCAACAAAGGTTGGAAGCAAATCGCTTGAGTCAATTAGCTGATCAGTCATTTGTCCGGGAGCGATTTTGCCTTTCCAATTGGCGATAAAAGGCACCAAGCTGCCACCTTCTTCCATTGAACCTTTGGCTCCCTTCACAAGTTTTCCACCAATATAGTCGTTTTTCGCAGGTTTGTTGGCGGTTCCGTTATCGCCCATAAAAACGATCAAGGTATTTTCGAGAAGTTTCATTCGCTCTAACTCCGCGATGAGTTGGCCGACCAATTTATCCATATAGACGATATTGTCTGCATATAAATCTTTGCTGTCGGCTTTGCTGTCAGGCGTTGGCTGTATATCGCCGTGGACGCTCGACAATGAATAATAAGCGTAAAATGGCTTATCCTTATTCTTTTCGATAAAATTGAGAAGATGGGTGTGAAGCAGATCAGGCATATATTCACTGTCGCCCAATGTCTTTTCTGCACC
>JANOEF010000161.1:0-7944 GCA_031413075.1 Acidobacteriota bacterium
TAAGTTTTGGAACTAAAAACTGCATTTTTTGATTTCAAGCAAGCAAAATAGGTAAACAAACCACAATATTTTGTATATTTTTCGAGGTCAAGTCTATATCTTAGACCTAAACAGTTACGTTATTTTGCAATTAGCGAGGGCTTTCCCACATTGTCCATTGTCAATTGTTAATTGGGGTCTATTCATTGTTGAGACCAAGAATTTCTGTGGAAATTCAAATAATGCTTTCCGTCTCTGGTTTTTAAGATATTCAGTTCAAATCCATACAACCAGCCTTTTAGTGACCGGCAAAGTGCCAACAAACTCCGGCAATGTCTATCAGGTTAACCTCTCTTCCCCAGGGAAAATCAGTAGGTTCTTTTAACTTCACTCCGAATTTTTCGGGCAGATTCAGTTGGCTGATTTTTTGCCAAAATTCGTCCAAATCATCTACCTTGACGCTCAACATAAAGTTTTCGGCAAAAGGTTTTTCGTCATATCTTTGCAAAATGAATCGGCAACCGTTATTTTCAAAACCAATATATTCATCAGTTTCCCAACTAATATTGAACCCGAGTGCTAAAAATAGTTGCCGGGATGCCTGAAAATCGCGGCCCGACGGAACGAAGCATTCGATTGAATTGTATTTCATTGGTTATTTATTTTTGTAAATGATCAACGCCCAACTTTGGTGTAATCATAATCGTCTCTGATATTTTGATTGAAATAACTTCCGACCGAATCAGCATTGAACAAATCCTCAAAAACTTTTTTGCTAACTTTTTTATACCGATAAACCCCGCCGTGATTAAACTCAACTTCTAAAGTTTTGGATTTTTCATCGTATCCGACCGCAGCCAGCATGGATGAATCAACTTCTTGTCTTTTCATATAATTTTCTCAACCATGATTAAAATCATTATCATCAATATGAACGTCAATAATTTTGCCATCCGAATCCAACAAAACGTGAATTTCGCCATCTAAATTACTTTCTTCCCAAACAAAACTGCTAAAAAACATCTCGGAACTCAAGTCTGCAATGAGAACCAGACAACTTAATGAAAGGGTTTTCGCTAACAGATTTCCATAATAAAGTTTTTCGCTTTTTTTAGTATGTTTTCCGTTATTCGTGACGATTTCCAAAGCCGCAGCTTCAATAGTCCAATCCAAGTTCATCATTAAACGGTCAAAGGTCTGGTGAGTATTACGGACGGCTAAAAAATTCATCGGAGAATCTGCTTGAATCAACAATTCAAATTCGCCTTGTTCTTCATCGTCCATCTGGCTCACCCAGAATTTTGTCAGCCCATCCCAATCCATTTTGCCATAAATTTTATCCTGTAATGTTGGCATTTTTCTCTATTTACCCCACATTAAAATATTTTCCCTCAAGAAAATCAAAAATATATTAAAACCCAATTCTTTAGCACAAGGCAGATTTTTTACAGAAAAAACTAAAACCCAAACTGCTTTAAGTGATGATTTAAGTGTTTGTAACCTAATCTGCCCCATTGATCAGGTGTCAGCTTCCCGAAAATATGATGCCGGCCCTTAAAATCCTCGTTGGTCAGATCGCCAAAATTATTGATGTCATCAATCAGAAGTTGTCGTTCATTTTCAAAGTCCTGCGGTTTGGTGCCGCTTTTATGAGGATTAATTTCGGGCGGGGCCGGTGCCCCTTTCGGAATCGGGACCAGATAAACTACCAAATATTTAACTAGATTACGGGTAAAAAAGTTACTTTGATCAGTTGCTGGACGCATCCCGAGAGCCATTTGGTTGCCGTCCAGGCAATGACAAAGCATCTCGCCAACGCTCAAATTACCCCAGACAGCCTTTGATTCGGGCGTTAAACGGCTGAGGCGGGTGATTAGTTCTGCTCTTTTGGTTTGGTTAAATAAGCTCATTTCTACTCCACATTAAAATATTTCGCCTCAGGATGTAAACGATGGTTCGGAATGAAGCTGGAATGCTTAATGCCGCTTCCAGAGTTTTGGTAAATCCTTATCATCTGAAATCAAACTGTCACGAAATTCATTATCTGAAACAACTTTTCCAGCTAGCGCCCGAAAATCAGTTTTACCTTCATTGTAAAACTCTTTTAGCCCGAATACCGTTCGCGATTTATTACGAAAAACAAAAGCCCGATAAGATTTTTTGTCCTCGCGTTGTTCGGGGCGTTCAAAATATTCGGCAAATATCCATTCCTGTTTCTTCTGATGCTTTCCCAAATGTTTGGGTAGAAATTCGGATAAAAATGTTGCCTTCGAGTATATATCCATAAGTAAAATGTAAGTGTGAAGTATTAGGAATTACTCCACATTAAAATATTTTGCGTCCGGATGATGGATAATTATCGCCGAAGTTGATTGCTCGGGATGAAGCTGGAATTCTTCTGATAATTCGACATCAATTCTTTCGGGTTGAAGCAATTCAAAGAGTTGCGTCTGGTCTTCGAGGTTCGGACACGCCGGGTAGCCGAATGAAAAACGTGAGCCCTGATAGCCTTGATGAAAGAGTTTGGCTAAATCGGCGGCATCATTACCAGCGAAACCGAGTTCTTCGCGAATGCGTTGGTGCCACATTTCGGCGAGCGCTTCGGCTGATTCGACCGAAAGTCCGTGGAACAAAAGATAATCGGTGTAATTGTCGGATTTAAAGAGTTCGGCGGCGTGTTCGCTCGCTTTGCGTCCCATAGTGACCAGATGAAAGGCGACCACATCCGTTTTATCTGAGGCAAAATAATCTGCCAGACACAAGTTTTTGCTACCGCGTTGTTCGATTGGCTGACGCGGAAAGGTGAAACGCAGACGTTCCGTTTTTTCGTCCGTCTCGAAAATGACTAAATCGTTGCCATCCGAACGGCAAGGGAAGTAGCCGTAAACCAATTTTGCCTCGAGCAATTTATTGGCGATGGCCCGTGCCTTGATTTCTTTAAATTTTGGATAAACCTGGGTTTCTAAAAGCTTTGTGTAATCATCTTTAGACGATTTACCTTGTTTGTATTGCCACTGACCTTTGAAAAGTGCAGTTTCGTTGATGAAATCAAACACTTTGTTTAAGTCAGTAATTTCCACAACTTTCGAGCCATAAAATGGAGCTTTCGGAATGATTGGAGCAGGCGGAACGTCCGATTTTGTGGTGTGAGTCGAATCAAGAGCCGATGTTCGTTGATTAATTCTGGCGGCGGCCATTCCTAGTTTTGCATCCTCGCCAACCAAATCTTCGATGTCATCAACAGTTTGAATAACGTCGTTGGATTTGTTTGTAGAGACGCGATGCATCGCGTCTGTCTGGTCGTTAATCGCGTCACCGTGCCTCTTTGTCTCCGCGTCAACTTCCCCCGTAATGTCGTCCATAGCATGCAACCCGTCAAACGCATCTCTGGCGTAAAACAGTTTGTCGTGGTAAAGCGGGACCAGTTCGGTGTCAACATATTTGCGATTGAGAGCCGCACCGCCTAAGATAACCGGAACTTTAACGCCGCGCTCGTTCATTATTTCCAGATTATCCCGCATAATGAGGGTTGATTTTACCAGCAAGCCGCTCATGCCGATGGCGTCGGCTTGGTGTTGCTCATAGGAATCCAAAATCTGGTCAATCGTTTGTTTAATCCCGAGATTTACGACATCGTAGCCGTTATTGGTCAAAATAATATCAACCAGATTCTTGCCGATGTCGTGAACGTCGCCTTTGACGGTCGCTAAGATCATCTTGCCTTTTTGTGAACCCTCAACCTTTTCCATAAATGGTTCAAGGAATTTGACCGCTGATTTCATCGCTTCGGCGGACTGTAAAACGAACGGCAGCTGCATCTGACCGCTCCCGAAAAGTTCACCGACAACCTTCATTCCGCCGAGCAGATGCGTATTGATAATTTCGAGCGGTTCGTATTTTTCGAGGGCAATTTTCAGATTATCCTCAAGTCCGATTCTTTCGCCGTCAATAATATGATGTTTCAATTTTTCTTCGATAGACAAATTTGTCGTGTCAACCTTCATTGATTGAGCAGTTTTGCCTTGAAACATGGTGGTAAATTCGCCGAGCGGATCATAGGTGCAGATCTGATTATCGCCATCCTGAGCAAATTTCCGACGGTCATAGATCAAATCCAGCGCTACTTCGATTTCGTGTTCGTTAAACCGGCTGAGCGGCAGGATTTTCGAAGCATTAACAATCGCCGAATTCATCCCAACCTCGCAGCATTCGTGGAGGAAAATCGAATTCAACACAACTCGGGCGGCGGGATTCAAGCCAAAACTGATATTTGAAACTCCCAAAATAATATTCGCTTCGGGCATTTCTGCATGAATTTGTTTGATTGCCGTGATAGTTTCCGAAGCATTCATTCGGTCTTCTTCGATTCCGGTAGAGATCGGTAGGGCCAGCGGGTCGAAAAAAATATCGTGTGCTTCGATGCCGAATGCGGTTGCGTCCTGAAAGGCACGTCGGGCAATTTTTACTTTGTCAACTGCCGTTCGAGCCATTCCATCTTCGTCAATCAACCCGACCACGATCCCTGCCCCGTATTCTTTGGCTAACGATAACACTTTGAAAAATCGCTCTTGGCCGTCTTCGAAGTTGGTTGAGTTCAACAGACATTTGCCGCCGGCGTGTTCCAGTCCGGCTTCCATTTTTTCCCATTCGGTTGAATCGAGCATCAATGGAATTTTGACGTTAGTGGCCAGCCGTGAAACAAGTTTGTGCATATCGGCAACCCCATCGCGTCCGACAAAATCCACGTTCACGTCCAAAATATGAGCGCCTTCGCGTTCCTGTTCTTTGGCGAGATTAACGAGTCCGTCCCAATTTTCGGCCTCCAGCAGGTCACGCATTTTCTTTGAACCCGAAGCGTTAACTCGTTCGCCGACGATCAGAAACGAATTATCCTGCGTGTAAGGCTGTTGAAAATAGATCGAAGAAGCTGAAGGAACCAGTTTGGCGTTTCGCTCTTTCGGCGTAACTTTTTCCATCATCTCCACGACCAGTTTCAAATGTTCATACGAAGTTCCGCAGCAACCGCCGACGATATTGGCCCCGAAATCCCTGGCAAAATGATTAACCTGGGCCGCAAAACTTTCAGGAGTTTCGTCATAATGCTGTTTGCCGTCCTTAACTTCGGGCAACCCTGCGTTCGGCAAAACCGAAACATACATCGGAGCATTTTCACAGAGATATTTGAGCGAATCAGCCATTTGTTTCGGACCTGTTCCGCAATTCATCCCGATGACGTCAATCGGAAACGGTTCGAGCGCGGTCAAAGCGGCGGCGATTTCAGTTCCGTTAAGCATCGTCCCGAAAGTTTCAATTGTAACCTGAGCAATAACGGGAATTTTAACGCGATTGGCTTTGAAAAAATCAAAAATGGCTGATAAAGCGGCCTTGGTTTGGAGCAAATCCTGGCAAGTTTCGACCACAAACATATCCACCCCGCCATCAAAAAGCCCGCGAACCTGGTCAACATAAGCCTCTTTCAAATCCCGATAAGTGATATGCCCGAGTGTCGGAAGTTTTGTTCCCGGACCGATTGAACCGGCGACAAATCGAGGTTTCGCCGCAGTCGAATACTGATCAGCAATGTGTTTGGCAAAGCTCGCCGCTAATTTGTTGACATCATACGCTTTATCGGCGATGCCGAATTCCTGCAAAACGACCGTTCCGCCGCCGAAAGAATTGGTTTCGATGACATCACAGCCGACCTCCAAAAAGCCGACGTGAACCTGCTCGATCGCATCCGGGCGCGTGTAAAGCAGATTTTCCGAGCAATTTTCAAAGTTCGGTCCGCCCCAATCCTCAATCGTCAAACTCTGGGATTGCAGATTGCTACCCATCGCACCGTCAAAAACGATGACTTTTTCTTTTAATAAATCTAAAAAATTATTGCTCATAAATTAGTTTTGAAGTTTAGCTTTTGCAACGAGTTTTCTTCTCACAAGTTCTCTTAATTCTTCAATTTGGTCGGGATTATCAAAAAATCTTTTGGGGATTGTTGCGAAAAAGTTTTCTTGGGTAAAAAAGATGAAATCTGTTTGGGTTTCAAAGACTTTTAAATAACTTTCCCAATTTCTATTTGAACTACCAATCGGAGTTGTTGATTCTACACCTTTTTCAGTAAAGATGGTTTTCGCAGGCCTGGCGATTTCACTTAACTTGTTTGCTTGGAAGAAACATCGTCGGTAAATATCCAACATAAGCAGAACTGATAGGGTTCCAACAAACGCCAATGTAGCCCAACTATTATTCTTGATGTCTAAAACATTGAAACCGAGAAAATAACAAAGTGGAATACCAACTACAATCATCAAAAGATATTCTAAAAACATTCGTTTCCAATGATACCAAAGCAGAACTCTTCGAAAGTCATTTTCGTTTGATTCAAACTCGACTTCTATTTTTCGTTCATTTTCCATAATCCAAAATCGGCAATCCAAAATCCAAAATCAAAAAAACTCTGCACCAAACAGCACAGAGTTTCATATAAATCTTAGTTTTGTGAACTCAAGCTGTTTAGCGGATTATTTATCGTGGTCGCAAGTCGCGTTAACTCACCACGTGGTAAAGAATTAGTTTATAGAGTTGGGCGAATTGAGTCAACCTTATCTAACCATTTCAATTGGCGGGTGATGACCGTTTTTGTATAAAACCCGGCGTCAGATTCTCAAGCCCAAGCGATTCATTTTCAAACATTTTATCGTCACCCGACCTTCACTTGTAATGCCAATTATTTCATAATAATCTTCGTTCCAAATAAAATGTTCTGTCCATTTTGATTCTCGTGGATTGAAAAACTTTACAATTTTGCCAGTTATTTCGTCCGCAAATTCTGTTCGAGTGGCTTTGAATGAATTGCAACCTTGACCCGCAAAAGCTAGATTTTCCTTAGTCGTTTTTCCGCCGGCAACCTTTGGCAAAATATGTTCAAAACAAAATGGTTGAGGTGAAAAATCTTCTGGGATTCGACAATATTCACAATGGGCGTTTGCTCTTTTTCTGACTAAATTACGCAGTTTGACCGCAATATATTCACTCATAATCGGGCAAATTTAAACCAACTTGGTTCAGTGCTGTTTGGAGGGTAATTCCTCTTAAATCGGCTAAATTGCTTACCGCTTTCATTCTTTCAGCGTGAATAATTTCGAGTTTTTCAATCAATTCGGCTAATTCAATAAAACCTGCTTGGGAAAGTTGGTCATTGTCGCGTAAGGCTTGCAACTCTTTCATTCGTGTCAATTTTTTTTTCGGGAAAGTCTTCAGAATGGTTCGCAAAAGTTTGCTTTCTTCGCCCGAAATATGGGGTGCAATCCTTTCGGCTCTGACTGCCGGGTGTCATTAAAAGTGTGACTTTTCAGGCGAAAAACGAGTAATTCTTGTGAGAGTTGAGTGTTGTCTGACTTGAGCGGGGGCAGAGCCACCCTTCCTCACCTGTCATTTGTGTGAGTTGGTCTGTTGCCTCTTTTACTTGAGTTCAAGCTGAAGATTGACCACTCAACTAAAAGAAATTGGCAGTCGGGAAGGGTTGTTCTACGCCCGCTTTTCTCAGGCTGAGTCACACTTTTAATTGCACCCCTGACTGCCAAAACATTACCAACTAATTTCTCTAACTCGTCTAAAGGCATTGTCTGAACAGCCGAAATTACTTGTTGCGAATTGATTGTTTGAGTATTCATTGTTAGAAAATCTCCGGCACGTTTAGTTCAAACCCAACCAGAACATCTTCGCCCGAAATTTTTTCAGGGTTTTGCAAAACTTCCATTTCACCGTTTGCCCGATAGATATAAACTTTGCGGTTTTTCGGATCAATCAGCCAGCCCAATTTTACTCCGTTTTCAATATATTCACGCATTTTAGCTTGTAATATTTTGAATGCGAATCAGTAGTTGAAATTGGGCATTACAAATCAACCAATTACAAGCCTAATTTTATTTTTGGGTTGAAACCCGTTGACATAAACCTTTTGTTTTC
>JANOEF010000162.1:0-12756 GCA_031413075.1 Acidobacteriota bacterium
CTTAACTAATACAACATTCAAACTAAATGAAAATACTAAACAAAAATGGACGAATCTCCGCAGTCTTTGGTTTTGTTATACTTTTAGCTGCGTCTGGTTTTGCACAAACTACTACTGCCAAAATTGATAATTTCGTCAAAAGCGAAATGCAAAAACAAAAAATCCCCGGCGTTTCATTAGCGGTGGTTAAAAACGGAAAAATTGTCATGGTTAAAGGCTACGGTTTTTCAAATATTGAGCATCAAGTTGCGGTTAAACCCGAGACAATTTTTCAATCAGGTTCAGTCGGAAAACAGTTCACCGCGACTGCTGTCATGATGTTGGTCGAAGAGGGTAAAATCAGTCTTGATGAAAAGATCAGTAAATATTTGGGGGATGTGCCGAATAGCTGGAAAAACATTACGATCAGGCATTTACTCACCCATACCTCAGGGATGACGGATTATCCGGATGATTTTGATTTTAGACGAGACTACACCGAAGATGAGTTATTAACCCGGGCCAAAGCCGTTCCGACCAGTTTTCAAGCGGGCGAAAAATGGCAATACAGCAATTTGGCTTTTGTTACCCTGGGCATTATTATTCATAAAGTTTCGGGCAAATTCTACGGCGATTTTTTGCAGGAAAGAATCTTCCGGCCTTTGCAGATGACCACCGCCCGTATTATTTCCGAATCTGATATTATTTCGAATCGCGCCGCCGGATATACACTCATCAAAAATGAGTTGAAAAATCAGGGATGGGTTTCGCCGTCGCTCAACACAACTGCTGATGGTGCGCTTTATTTAACTGTTTATGATATGGCAAAGTGGGACGCCGCGCTTTCCGGCGAAAAGCTTTTGAAGAAATCGAGCCTTGACCAAATGTGGTCACCGGTCAAATTAAACGATGGAAAAACACATCCTTACGGTTTCGGTTGGGCACTCGGAGAAATCAATAAGCAAAGAATCATCGAACACGGCGGTGCCTGGCAGGGCTTTAAATCGTTTATTGCCCGCTACCCCGACAGCGGTTTAACCGTGGTCGTCTTTGCAAATCTGGCGCAGACCGACCCTGGAACACTGGCCCACGGGGTGGCGGCGGTTTATGACAAACGGCTTTTGCCAAGCCCGCAAACAAAATAAGTAATAATCTTGAGAAAACTATGAAAACACTAATCAAAGACGGACGGATTGGAATGGCGGCGGATGATTAGGATAAAATAACAAATCTATGACTAAATTTAAACAACCAACAGAAAAAGAATGGAAACGGCTGTATGAATTAGCCGTCAAGGTGAGAGAACTTGCGCCGTGGGAATGGATGTATGAAGACAACATTTTTGGTGTGCAGAATCCCGAAACCCGGGAAATCGGCTTTGTCAGCATTATGGGGAGAGGCGGTGAACATTTTGGCATCAGCGTTTATTTGGGTGCAAAGGGTTTATTTGGCTTTGACGAATTGCATAATGAAGCTCTGGAAGAAATGAACAATGCCGACGAAGATTATGAAGCTACCGCTTATAAATTGTTTGACATTCCACAACTCCAGGTTTCATTTGAAAGTCGTGAAATGCTCGAAAAAGAAGACCACGCCATTATCAAAAAACTCGGTCTGAAATTTCGTGGCGCTTATAATTATCCGCTTTTTCGAAGTATTGTGCCAGGCTTTTTGCCCTATTACATTACTTCTGAAGAAGCACGTTTTTTGAATTATGTGCTGGAACAACTTTTGGAAGTTACTCCCCGACTACAGGAAAATGAGGAACTTTTAGAAGATAAGGACATTGATGAACAATATGTGAGCTATTTAGTTCGTCTGCCGAAAAATGAAGGTGGAAAGATCATCTGGCACGAAGAACATTTGGTTATCAAGCCGCCGCCGGATGAAGAAATTTCGCTCACAATTCCGACCGAAATAATAGAAGAGATCATAAATTTTCCGCAAAACAAAAACTTAGTGCTTGAAATAGATTTGTTTCATTCTCCATCCCCTGTGGCAGAAAAAGGCAAACGTCCGTTTATTCCTAAAATGCTAATGCTTGCCGATGGAAAAAAAGGTTCAATTTTGGGCTTTCAACTACTGATACCACAAGAAACTGAACTCGAAAACTTCACCCAATTTACTACCAATATCTTTGAATCGCTTAAAAAGCTTGGCGTTCGTCCGCATGAGATTCAAGTTAGTTCCGATTCCCTTTTTAAGTTATTTAAGAGTTTTACGCAACAGCTAAACATTAAATTAAAACAAGTTGACGAATTGGAAAAGGTAGAAGAAGCAAAAGCGGAAATGTTTGATAT
This sequence comes from Acidobacteriota bacterium, assembly GCA_031413075.1. Classification (GTDB taxonomy): domain Bacteria; phylum Acidobacteriota; class Blastocatellia; order Pyrinomonadales; family Pyrinomonadaceae; genus JAIBCC01. Next base: position 2,280 of record JANOEF010000162.1, read on the forward strand.
TTTCAACAGTTTTATGGGGTAACCTGATGGATATTGAAGAATTTAAAAGAATACTCGTCAAAAAATATGGCGAGAATTCCATTTATGACAAAGTTCGTAAATATATTGGCGAGTTTTATGATGGAGAAATTAAAAACGACAAAATAACCGCTAATGTCGTTGGTAATCACGGTGAATATACCGTCTCGCTCAAAATTTATGGCGAATATGTTGATGCTCAATGCAGTTGCTACATTGGAAAAGACGGTTGTCATCATTCAACGGCTTTGGCGCATACTTTTCTCAAAAATCCTGAAGAGTTTGAAATTATCAAAGAAGTCAAACGCACCAGACTCAATACTTTAAATAAAATCAGAGATTATCTTGATTACGTCACGCTGGAAGATTTGACTGATGAATTGAGCGAACTTGGTTGGACTCAAACAGACATGGCAAAAGCCAGTGGAACTTCTTCGGCACATATCTCTGCCGTCAAACGAAGCGAAGCTAGAAATCGGCATTTCAAGGAACTTGGAGCAATCAAAATGGCTTGTTTGTGGATGATAGACAACGCCAAAAAAATTAAGAAAGTCGAAAAGACAAAAAAGAAAAGCAAATGAAAACACTAATCAAAAACGGACGGATCGTGACGGCGGTGGATGATTATCACGCCGATATTTTAATCGAAGATGAAAAAGTTTCACTGATCGGCAAAACGCTCGACATCGAAGCGGATAAAGTGATTGACGCGAGCGGAAACCTCGTTATTCCGGGCGGAATTGATCCGCATACACATATGGATCTGCCGTTTGGCGGAACGTCTTCGAGCGATGATTTCTTTACCGGAACCCGGGCGGCGGCGTTTGGCGGAACAACCACAATTATTGATTTTGCCGTCCAAAACAAAGGCGAATCAATGCTCAAAGGCGTGGACACCTGGCACGCGAAGGCTCAGGGAAAAGCTGTCATTGATTACGGTTTTCATCTGATCACGACCGATTTTGAAGATTCGCACAAACCCGAAATGTTTAAGTTGATTGACGAAGGCATCACCTCTTTCAAATTGTTTATGGCATATCCGGGCGTATTTTTGTCGGATGATGCGACAATTTTCCGGGCAATGAGCGCGGCCGGGACGCGCGGCGGACTGGTCTGTATGCACGCGGAAAACGGTATCGTCATTAACGAAATTATCAAAAAATTCCTCGCCGAAGGTCGCACTGCACCGAAATATCACGCTTTGACGCGCCCGACCCTGGCCGAAGCCGAGGGCGTTCATCGAGCCATTGCACTGGCGGAAATGGCGGAAACACCCGTTTATATCGTCCATTTAAGTTGCACTGACGCCCTCAACCAAGTCCGCCAAGCCCGTGACCGCGGCATGCTGGCCTTTGCCGAAACCTGTCCGCAATATCTCTTTTTATCAATAGATGATTACGGCGATGATTGGAACGGTGCAAAATATGTGATGACACCACCATTGAGGGAAAAACACAACCAAGCAGAACTCTGGAAAGGCTTGCGAATGGACGATTTACATTGCATCGCCACCGACCATTGCCCGTTTTGTATGAAAGACCAAAAAGAACTTGGGCGCGATGATTTCTCAAAAATTCCCAACGGTGCGCCGGGTGTGGAATATCGGATGGAACTGATTTATAACGGCGGTGTGGTCGAAAACCGAATTTCATTGAATCGCTTTGTCGAACTGACTTCAACCGCCGCCGCCAAAATGTTCGGAATGTTCCCGAAAAAAGGGACGATTGCAGTTGGTTCTGATGCTGACATCGTAATTTTTGACACCGAAAAAGAACATACATTCACACTAGAAAACCAACATATGAACGTGGATTACTGCACCTACGAAGGCAAAAAAATTAAGGGTAAAGTCGAAACAGTTTTATCGCGTGGACGAGTGGTGATTGAGAATGGCGAATGTTTGGTTGAGAAAGGCAGCGGCGAATTTGTCAAGCGGGGCGAATGCGTGAAGATTTAACCAAAAATGGTTTATAATTCCAATTATGCCAAGATTTGACAAATATCATGAAGCAGTCAAAAACGCACTCATCAAAGACGGTTGGACGATCACCGATGATCCGTTCGCAATTAAGTTTGCCGATGCCCGATTGTTTGCAGATATTGGCGCGGAAAAACTGTTTGCCGCGGAAAAAGATAATCGAAAAGTAGCGGTTGAAGTCAAAGTTTTCGGCAGTCTTTCTTCGTATGATGATTTGGAAAAAGCCGTCGGGCAATATCAAATTTACCGCGCTTTTCTGAGAAAGATTCAGCCCGAACGAGAAGTTTATTTGGCGGTTGCCGAGAAAGTTTATAACAAATTCTTTCAGCGTGAATCAGTTCAATTCTTGGTTGCCGAATTCGGCATTAAACTGCTGATTTTTGATGAGATAAAGGAGGAAATTGTGCAATGGATAAGTTAAAAAAGTATCAAGAAATTTTGCAGTCAATCATACTTCGCTATGCAAAATATAATCCGAGTTATTCAAAAACGGAATGGTTACCGATTTGCGACGACGAACGCAACGAGTATTTGTTGATTGATGTCGGTTGGGAAGAAAACGAGGACCGAACCTATCTGACAGTCTTTCATTTTCGTATCAAAAACGACAAAATCTACGTCGAACAAGACAATACGGACGCGAATCCCGTCCAACAAATGCTTGACGCAGGCGTGCCGAAAGAAGACATTGTGCTGGCGTTTTATTCGCCTTCGCATCGCAAACTAACCGATTTTGCTTTGGCTTAAATTCATGCGGTTTTCATCATAGAAAACGGTGAGTGTCTGGTTGAGAAAGGTAGTGGCGAATTTGTGAAGCGTGGGAAATGCGTGAAGATTTAGTGAAAAAATAACATGAAAAAAACATTTGGCATTTATCTGGCCGCGCTCTTAGTTCTGTGCCCGACATTTCTGATCGCGCAGGAGATCTCCGACAAATCCAAAGATACGCTTGAGCAAAAAATCCGACGACTTGATCTTAAGCAAGCGGAAGCGATTCTGCGAAAGGATTTTCAAGCTCTCGACCTGCTTTGTGCGAAAGATTTTACCGTTAATAATCCGCGGGGCGAAATAAGCAAAGGAAATGAAGCCGTCAAGGAACTAATCCGTTCCGGCGTTATCAATTACGCTTCATTTGTGCGGGAAATCGAGTTGGTTTTGATTCACGGAAAAACGATTATCGTGATGGGACACGAAACGCTTGTTCCAGGCGAAAATTCCCCGCAGGCAGGACAAACCGTTCATCGCCGCTACACAAATATTTGGATGAAGCGAAATGGAAAATGGCTTTTGACCGCACGCCACGCGAGCGTAATACCCAAACAACCTCTTTGAGAATTTTACGAAAAAGAATATGAATATCCGACTCTTTAGAACGCGACTTAAAAACTAAATTCTCGGATTTCCGCGAGAATCTCGATGACAACGGAGATGCCGAATCTATTGCGATTGTGAATTGGGGTTTATATATCGGCTTAGAATTGCCCGGGGCTTTCTCGCTCGCAGAATTGCTCCAACATTCATTCATTTCTTAAACAGACAGGAGATATTTCTATAATGTTCTTAAAATTTCATCGTTTCTTACTTCCGTCAATCCTGCTGCTTTCACTGGTTGGCTCGCCTTTTTTACGTATTAGTCAAATATTAGCGCAAGCTCCGGCGGTTCCGGAAGATGTTGTCAGTTCAAAGACCGGAGTCGTCGTTTCCGCATCCACACATGCGTCGGATGTGGGGGCCGAGATTTTGCAACAAGGCGGGAATGCGGTTGATGCAGCAGTGGCCACGGCATTTGCGTTGGCGGTCACGCATCCGAGTGCGGGAAACATCGGCGGCGGCGGTTTTATGATCGTCCGACGACCTAACGGCGAAACCATTACGATAGATTATCGAGAAAAAGCACCGCTCGCCTCTACTCTAAACATGTATCTTAATCCGGCTGGCGAAATAGATCGAAGTCTGACCGCGGCGGGATATTTGGCTCCGGGTGTTCCGGGGACGGTTCGGGGATTGGAAACGGCTCATAAAAAATTTGGAAAATTACCGTGGAAAACGGTGGTGATGCCCGCTGTCAGACTTGCAGAAGAGGGTTTCGTAATTTCTGATTCACTCGCGAGGGATCTTAATCGGGAGATTTCCCGTCCCATGAGCAAGTTTCCCGCTTCGGTTGCCGCATATGGAAAGCCGGATGGAGGACAATGGGCGAGCGGCGATAAATTAATTCTGACAGACCTCGGCAAAACCTTGCGAGCGATCGCGACAGACGGACCAAATGTTTTTTATAAAGGGTGGATTGCCGATTTGATTGACGCTGATATGAAAGAAAATGGCGGCATCATTACCAAAAAAGATCTGGCGGAATATCGGGCCCAGGTTCGTAAACCGGTCACCGGCAATTACCGCGGCTATCAGATCATCTCAATGCCGCCGCCGAGTTCAGGCGGTGTCGCCCTGATCGAAATGCTCAATATTCTTGAAAATTTTGATCTCCGGAAAAATGGGCGATATTCCCCGCAAAACCTTCACCTGATAACCGAAGCTATGCGCCGTGGTTTTCTCGACCGGGCAAGATTTCTCGGCGACCCCGATTTTTCGGATATTCCGGTGAGCAAATTAATCTCAAAAGATTATGCCAAAACCTTGGCGGCAGACATCAATCTCGAAAAATCGTCAAGCAGTATTGGCTTAGGCAAAGACATCATCACCAAAATCATTCCGGCCGAGAGTGATGAAACGACTCATTTTTCGGTGCTTGATAAGAACGGGATGGCTGTCTCGAACACTTATACGCTGGAGGGCGGTTACGGTTCGCACGTCGTGGTCAAAGGAGCGGGTTTTCTGCTCAATAATGAAATGGGCGATTTTAACAAAAAGCCGGGTGAGACAAACAATCTTGGTGATATCGGGACTCCGGCAAATCTGATCGCCCCCGGCAAACGAATGCTCAGTTCAATGACCCCGGTAATTGTTACGAAAGACGGAAAAGTAGTGATAGTGACCGGCTCTCCCGGCGGTCGAACCATCATCAACACGGTCCTGTGCATTATCCTCAACGTGACCGAATTCGGCATGACCGGGCGCCAGGCCGTAGATGCTCCGCGGATGCATCACCAATGGCTGCCTGACACGATCACACTGGAAAAAAACTCAATCCCGGAGGCTGACCTGGAACTTCTCAAAAAGATGGGGCACAACATCAGGCAGCAAGGACAGCAAGGCGACGGCCACACCATCATCGTTGATCCGAAGAATAAAATCGCATTCGGAATCAACGATAAGCGTAATTCCACTTCAAAAGCATCAAAGTAAAATCGGATTTTGAATTGAGAATAATTAAAACAAAAGAAGTGACGAATTTGTTAAAAGCCGTGAATATGTAAAAATGTAAGTTTGAACTTTTCAGAAAGGTGGCGTTTAGAATATATCATGACCAATTTTGAACAAAAACTAGAAAAAGTATCTAGTTTTGAAAGAAAACTTTTGCAATGTCTATCACTCTTTTGGGAGCCGATTTCCGCCAATGATATTCAAAAATTGCTAAAAATGTTAGGCATTCGCACTCCTGACGGTAAAGTTTATCCGGTTCAATTTATTTCCGGTATTCGCAACACATTGCAAAGTAAAGGTTTATTGCATTATTTCAACGAACTTTGGGGTAGTGGCTATCAGATTTATGACGATGTTGATAAAGAATTTTTGACTCGTGAAATTATCAAAGAGAGTTGGTTTAATGCAGCCGTTGAAACTATTCAAAAAGAATTCAGTTTAGAGGAATTTAAAAGTTGGTATTGGAACAAGGAGGAAAAAAAGTTTCGGATTTTGCGTGATTATCGTTTTAGTATTTATCAAAGAAAGATCGAAAACACTAAAGAACTGCTTTCCCAAATTACTCAAAATGAGCTAGCTGCAAAATCACAGGAACTAATACTCAACATTTTTTCAAATCCTTTTCAAAAAGAATTTCTGGCAGAATTCGATTTTGACTTCCAAAGCCAAGTGATACCTATTTTGCTTGTCAAGGCACACGATTCGCTCGAATCAACCGGCGAAATTTGGGAGTTTGTCAGGGAAAGAAATCTGCAAACTAAACCGATAATCACATCCTTAAAAGCCGAAGAATTAGTGTTTCGAGGGCAAATTTCCGAAGCTAAAACACTAATCGGCGAGCCTAAAAACTACGGCCAATTGCTTGGAATCGCCACCGTTACTTTTTTTGAAAAGGATTATGAAAAATCGGTCAAGTTTTTCGAAGAAGTAATCAAACTTTGGAAACAAATTTATTCCAAGAAAAAAGGCTTTCCGGCTGATTGGCAAATTTTTCTCTATGGCTTGGCACTTTATAAAATCAACGAGGATAAATTTCACAAATTTGCCGAAAATTACAGCGAATTTGCCCTCAAAAATTATCCAAATAACGTTCTTCATCGAGCCATCAAAGTCGTCTCTTATTTTCTGAAAAATCAAGATAATTTAGCAAATACGGCTTATTCGCAAATCATCGGCAACGACTTTTACACTCAACTTGCAAGAGTCATTGTTTCATCTATCGTTCCCGATTTGAAAGTTCCAACTAATGCCCGAAGCATTGCTCAAACATTTAAAGCCTTAGGGTATAAATGGGCTGAATTTGAAACCGTTAATTTATTGAAAACAAAAGATAATGCGGAATTTTACACGGATACTTTCAAACAACTCAAAACCGAACTCGAATTTGAACCTGTCGGCAATATTATTCCGCGCCTCGAAGATTGGGAAAGAGCGTTGAACACGCTTGAAATGATTGCCAACAAAGCAGTTGGCAAGACTCAATCTAAGACACAGATTGATGAAACCCGTGTCGCCTGGCAGCTTGATTTTACTCGCAAAGAAATTCAACCGACCGAACAAAAATTTAGCAAAAAAGGTTGGACGAACGGACGAAATATCGCTTTGAAAAGGCTCAAAGACCACGAAGTTAAAAATATGTCCGAACAGGACAATCTGGTCGTCAAAGATTCGCTAAAGCGTTTGTCCAGTTATTATTACGGCGGGTATGAATACGAATTCACCTGGGAAAAAGCCATTGAAGCTTTGGTTGGGCATCCATATTTGTTTTCGATGTCGAACCCGTCGGTAAATATTCAGCTGAGTCACGCCGAACCAAATTTGATTATCAAAGAAGTTGGGACAGACCTCGAACTTTCATTTGATATAAAAATTACCGAGCCGGGAATTATTGTCAGTAAAGAAACCGAGACTCGCTACAAGGTAGTCAAGGTTTCAAACAATCATATTGATATTGCTAATTCATTGCGAAACGGAAAGTTACGCGTTCCAATCGAAGGTCGCGAAAAACTTTTGAAAGCGATTCAGCCGTTGACCACCAAAATCGCCGTCCAATCAGATTTAGAAGAACATTTTGAAAATCTTGCTTCGGTCGAAGCTGATGCACGCATTCACGCTCTCATCACCCCTACCGGAGAAGGTTTTCATCTCGAATTTTTTGCCAAACCTTTTGGTAAAATCCCGCCCTATTTCAAACCGGGCAAAGGTAATGAATCGGTGATTGCCGACCTTGAAGGGGTCAGAACCCGCACTAAACGCAACTTAAACAATGAGCGGAAATTATTGTCGGAAATTGAAGAATCCTGTCCGTTTTTAGCCGAATTTGAAAGTCCGAATTACGATTGGCTATTAGCTGATCCCGAAGCCTGTCTGACCGCGTTGAGCGAACTCGAAAACCCTCGAAAAGAAAACAAATTAGTGGTCGAATGGACTAAAGGGCAAAAACTAAAACTGCTCGGCAATATCAATTTCGAGAATTTTTCGATGTCGGTCAAAGGCTCCAGCACCTGGTTTGAGATTGACGGAAAAGTTAAGGTTAATGAGGATTTAGTCCTTTCGATGAAAGACTTAACTAAACTCTTAACTGATGAGAATAAAAATTTTATCGAACTTTCTGATGGCCAGTTTATCGCCATTACCGAAAAACTTCGCAAACATCTGCAGTCGCTCAATTCAGTGATGGATGATAAAGGGCGCCTGCATAATTTACGTTCGGGAATTTTGGAAGATTTTTCCGCCGAACTCGAAAATTTCAAAGGCGACAAAGCCTGGAAAGATCATCTCAAAAAACTCCGGGACGCTCAAAAATTTATTCCTGAATTGCCGAAAACCTTTGATGCTGAACTGCGTCCGTATCAAATTGACGGGTACAATTGGTTGTCACGCCTCGCCAATTGGGGGGTCGGGGCCTGTCTGGCAGATGACATGGGACTCGGTAAAACCGTCATGGCACTGGCTTTATTAGTCGAACGAGCCGAAAAAGGGGCGACTTTAGTCGTGGCCCCGGTCAGCGTTTGCCGAAATTGGGTAAAAGAAGCTCAACGCTTTGCACCGACTTTGAACTTTCAACTTTTTGGCGATGGCGATAGAAAAACGCAAGTCGAAGCTTTGGGAAAATACGATGTGCTGGTGACGAGCTACAATCTGTTGCAACTCGAAGAAGAACTTTTTACCAAACAAAAGTTTGCGACCATCATTTTGGACGAAGCTCAAGCTGTCAAAAATCGGACAACCAAGCGTTCAAAAACAGTGATGAATTTGCAAACCGATTTTCGTCTGATTACGACCGGCACCCCGATCGAAAATCATCTGGGCGAACTCTGGAACCTCTTTAACTTTGTCAATCCGCATCTCTTGGGCAGCCACGAATTTTTTAACCAGAAATTTGCCTTGCCGATTGAGAAAAACAAGGACGAAAATGCTCGTAAGACATTACAAAGATTGATTAAACCTTTTGTTCTGAGACGACGCAAAAATCAAGTTTTAGACGATCTGCCCGCTAAAACCGAAATTGTTTTAACGGTCGAGATGTCCGCCGAAGAGCGAGCGTTTTATGAATCTCTGCGCCGCGAAGCGTTAGCCAGAATCGAATCTGAGGACGGCGAAGCAAAAGATAAACGCTTCCGGATTTTAGCCGAATTAACCCGCTTACGTCTGGCTTGTTGTCACCCTCAACTGGTCAATAAAAACATTCCTTTGAGCAGCAGCAAGCTCGAACTTTTTGGCGAAACTTTGGACGAGCTATTGGAAAATCGGCACAAAGCTTTAGTTTTCAGCCAATTCGTCAAACATCTTTCGATTGTTGAAGAATATTTGAAAAGTAAAGGAATCAATTATTATTATTTGGACGGCAGCACCCCGCCGCACATTCGCCAGGAACGAATTGATGCTTTTCAGCGCGGAAGCCGGGATGTCTTTTTGATCAGCCTCAAAGCCGGCGGAACCGGTTTGAATTTGACCGCGGCCGATTACGTTATTCATCTTGATCCGTGGTGGAATCCGGCTGTCGAAGATCAGGCCACAGACCGCGTCCACCGGATCGGACAACAACGCCCGGTCACCGTCTATCGTTTGGTGACCGAGGATACGGTCGAAGAAAAAATCTTGAAACTGCATGATACCAAACGCGATTTGGCTGACAGTTTGCTCGACGGAACAGACACCAGCGGAAAATTATCGGCAGACGATTTGCTGGCGTTGATTAGTGAAGTCTAAAAACACTGGGTTCGGGATAAGAATTATTTCCCGCAGAAAACGCAGAAAAACGCGGAAATGAAGAAATGTTACAAATCGTGTATTATTTTTTTACGCTAAGGCCCCCAAATTCCCTCTCAAAGTCCTGGATTGCGCTTCAATTTCTGCCACTCTGTCACGCAGTTCCTGAACTTTTTCGGTCGGCGCTTTGTCCACAAAATTAGCATTGCCGAGTTGTCCGTTGAGACGCTCCGCTTCAACCTCAAGTTTATTAATTTGATTTTCCAGCCGTTTGCGTTCCTGTTCAAAATCAATCAAGCCTTCGAGCGGAACCGCAATTTCGGCGTTGGAAGTAACGGCTTTGGCCGAGGCTTTCGGCACCTCCAGAGTTTCACCCAAAACTAATTTATCAGCCCGCGCCAGCTTCAAAATTTGCGCTTCGTTTTCCTTGAAAATTTGTTTTGTTTCAGCCTGAGCGGCCAGATGAATGGCAATTCGGTCAGATGGTTTGATTTGCATTTCCGCCCGAATATTCCTCACTTTTGAGATAACATCAATCACCGCTTGCATTTCCGACTCGGCTTTTTCGTCAATGGCGTTTGGGTCGCCCGGCGGAAAACTGGTCAGCATAATTGTCGCTTCGGCTGATCGATAGGCTTCGTGATGCAGATGTTTTCCGGTATTTGGCAGTTTGAACCACAATTCTTCGGTCAAATACGGCATAAAGGGATGCAGCATCCTGAGCGCAATTTCTAAGACGGTGATAATTCGGGTGCGGGCTTCGGTTTGGGTCGAAGTTGCTGCCCAAACGCTCAAATCATCTTCGTCATCGCCAACACTATCGCTCGAATAGGTGATTTCATCTTTCACCAGTTCAATATACCAATCGCAAAAGTCGTCCCAAAAAAAGTGATATAACAACGAAACTGCGGTGTGAAACTCGTATTTATCGAGTGCTTGGTTGACATC
>JANOEF010000163.1:0-6820 GCA_031413075.1 Acidobacteriota bacterium
GTCGAATGTTCGCTTTGGCCCACTTCGAGCAGTTCGATCAAATTGCCTAAATGAATAATGGCATTACGTTTTTTAGCTTCTATTATTAAATTCTGACATCGTTCCTGCCACATTCCAAAACCGGATTGGCCGGCAATCAGACGCGACCCGCTGGTGGCCCAAAATTCATTTTCCCGGAGCTCATATTTTTCCCGCTGACGGACGAGTTCGTGAAAAATTGCAGTTTTCCCGACTCCGGCTGGCCCGACCAGCAGGACGCTTGATTTTTGTTTGGCTTTGAAAATTTCTGCCAAAATTTCGACCTGGTTTTCGCGTTGGTATGCGCGCTGGAGGCTGCTTTTAGTTAAATCCGTCCCAACTTCCGCTAAAACGGATGTTTCTTCCTGCTCGCCTTTTTCTTCTGCCACCGCCCGTTGTTTGGCAGTTGGTAAAGTTACGGCAACTTCTTCTTTTTCAACCGTGACGTTTTCGATTCGTTCCAGCCAACGCAGATATTGCAGAGATTTTGTCCAGCCGTTGCGTTTCAAGGTTGAGAGAATTTCTTTTTTGATTTTCGTTTCAAACTCAGCTTTTTTGCGAGTAATGATCGAAATCGTAAAGGCCGGCACAAAGGCCTGAAAATAACCGTCCTCGCGTTCGATCTGCAAAAAGTGAAACTTTAGATTAATGGGAGTGCGCCACGCCTCAGATTTTTTGGGCGGGATAACTTCGATGGTAACTTCTTTAATCTCAACCTGTGACGGAGCAATTCGGGTATGCAAAAGATTCGCATATCCGTCTTTCAGGATTTGCTCGGCGTTGACCCGGACATCCAGAGCCGAACGTTCTTGATTTTTGTTAAACCGGGAGATTTCGTGAAAATTCAGGGCTTGTGATAAATATGTCTCGTCCTCAAACTCTTGGGTCAAAATCGTGAGTGGAAAAAAATGAGTCGGCATAGTCTGAAAATTTTAGCAGAAAACTATAAATTGGTGAATGTTAATTTGTTTGGATTTGGGCGAAAATCCAATTTCGCAAATCATTAAAAACTTTTTCGCGTTCGACGGGGATTTCGTTGAAAATTTCGTGATAAAGATTTTCGTAAAAGTGCATGGTGGCCAGATTTTTAGGTAAATTGGCGTAAAATTCTTTGGCTCCATTAGCATCAACCAGACGATCTTTTCCGGCCACCATTAAAAGAGTCGGAACGCTCCAGCTTTTGGCCGCCTCGATGCTTTCGCGACCCGCCTCTAAAACAAATTTGGCCAGACGCGGCGTGATTCGATCGTGAACGAGTGGATCTGACTTGTAATTAGCGACAATCTGCTTGTCGTGTGAGAGAAAATCTATTGCTAAATGGTTGGAAACGGAGGTTTCCGGCGTTAAGAAATTGCCAAAACTCACCTGAAGTTTTTGAAAAGTCGAAAGTTTGGCCGTTAACGGAGGTGATGACATTATCAGTCCGCGAGGCTCGATAAATTTTCGGGCCACCAAATTAGCGACGATTCCACCACCCAGACTATGCCCCAGTAAGAATGGAATTTCTGCTTTATTGTGGGTAAAATCTTCAAAAATAAATTTTGCATCGTCCAACAAAGCGTCGGCGTAGGGAATCGAACCGCGTTTTCCCGCAGACTGCCCATGTCCGCGAAGGTCGAAACTGCGAACTTCTAACCCAATCTCATTCAAGATTTTGGCGACCTCCCTATATCGCCCTGAATGTTCGCCGAGACCATGCACGATTAAGATTGCGCCGCGTTTTTTGGTGTCATCCGATACGGGCCATTCGCGCACCAGGAGTTCGGTTTTGTCGGAAGTTGTTATAAACTTTGTTTGCATCAATTTTTTAGTTAATAATTGTAAATGAAAAAGTGAAAGTGTGAAATCGGGAAAAAGTTAAAACTTTTATTTTAGCCTTTTTAATCGTTTCCAAACATCGAATTTATCTTTAGAATTGAGGCGACAACGTTTTCACCTTTCACTTTTTTACTTTTTTTTATATGAATCCAATTCAAAAACAAAGCGAATTTCGCATTCCCAAACGCCTGCAAGGCATCGAAAAATCAATGATTCGGCAAATTGCCGACCGGGCTCTTCCGGGTTCGATAAATTTCGGACTCGGCGAACCTGATCTGCAAACGCCTGATTGTGTTCGCAACGAAGCGATTCGCGTAATTCAAGAAGAACAAAACGGCTACACTTTGCAAGCCGGATTACCGATTTTGCGCGAGCAGATCATCACCGAATATCCGCATCTAAATCTTGCAATCAATGATGTTGTTGTCACAGTCGGTTCCTCCGAAGCATTGTTTTGCGCATTGATGACCTTAGCCGAAGAAGGCGATGAGGTGTTGGTGCCGAATCCGTGTTTTCCCGCCTATTTGGGAATTATCCAAATGTCGGGCGCGAAAACGGTCTATTATCGTCTGCCGGCCGAAAAAGGCTTTGCGTTTGATATTGATGAATTTAAGCGGCAAATTACTGATAAAACCCGGGTCGTGATGATCTTGAGTCCGTCAAATCCGACCGGACGAGTCCACACCCGCGAGGAACTGCAACAAATTGCCGAAGTTTTGCAGGGAACCGGCATTTATGTGGTATCCGATGAGATTTATCGTGATGTTTATTTTACCGATGAGCCGCCGCCTTCGATTTCCGAATATTACGATAAAACCCTGATTGTCGGCGGTTTATCAAAAGCGATGAGTATGACCGGCTGGCGGCTGGGTTGGTTGACGGGCGAGGCTGAGGCGATGAAATCAGCTTTTATTTTGCACGGCTACGATGTCACCTGCACTTCGGCCGTTTCACAAAAAGCGGCCCTCAAGGCCTGGACCGAAGACGGAGAGCAGGCGAAACAATATTCCCGCGATGTCTATAAAAAGCGGCGCGAGCATATTCTAAGAGAAATCGAAACTGAGCTTGGGCTGCCGGCAATCTCGCCCGAAGGAGCGTTTTACACAATGCTCGATGTCCGTTCGATCTGCGATGACGAGATGGAGATCTGCGAAAAATTCTTACAAAATCGAGTGGTCACAATCGCCGGAAAAGCATTTGGAAGCGAAACGGCGGGATTTTTGCGATTGTCGTTTTGCTGCGACGAAACGAAGATTACGGAAGGGATTCGGCGAATGAAAGAGGCGTTAGCCAATTGAAAGTGAAAAATGTAAAATTGAAAATTTGCTTTTAGTTTTGCATTTTGTACTTTAAATTTTTAATTTATGAAAAAATATCGGGTTGGAATTTTAGGAGCCACAGGAACGGTTGGGCAGCGATTTTGCCAACTGTTGGAGAATCATCCGCAGTTTGAGATAACTGCTTTAGCGGCTTCGGATAGAAGTATTAATAAGCCTTACGTTGAGGCGACGAGTTGGAAATTGCCGACTCCGATGCCGGAACAGGTAAAAAATATTATCGTCACGCCAATTGCGCCGCCGCTCGATTGCGATTTGGTTTTTTCGAGTTTGCCGTCAAATGTGGCGCGCGAAACCGAGGAAGCATTTGCGCGAGCCGGGTATCCGGTGATCAGTAATTCATCGTCATTCAGAATGGACGAAGATGTGCCGCTTTTGATTCCTGAAATCAATCATCAGCACCTCGGGCTGATTGATAAACAACGGGAAAATCGGGGTTACGGCAAAGGATTTATCGTCACCAATCCAAATTGTGCGGTCGTTTCTTTTGCTCCGCCGCTGGCCGCAATGCACCAAAAATTTGGGTTAGAATCAGTTTTTGTGACCACCATGCAGGCCATTTCGGGGGCGGGATATCCGGGGGTTGCAAGTTTAGACATTACCGATAACGTGATGCCGTATATTGCCGGAGAAGAACCGAAAGTTGAAATCGAAGCGCAAAAGATCTTAGGCAAATTTGACGGCGGACATATTGAAAAGGCTGACTTTGTCGTCTCGGCGCAATGCTTTCGCGTCCATGTGGTAGATGGTCATACGGCTTCGGTGCGAGTCAAATTGAGAAAGACTTCGACGCTCGAAGAAGTTATTGACGCCATTAATAACTATCCAAACTTAAATCTTCATTCATCGCCAAAGAATTTTATCGAAATCCGCGAAGAACCGGATCGTCCGCAGCCGCGCCTCGACCGCGACAACGGCCAGGGAATGACGATTACGGTTGGGCGTCTGTATCCCGATAATATTTTTGATTATCGCTTTGTGGCAATGTCGCACAATACGGTGCGCGGCGCGGCCGGTTCAGCCATTTTGAATGCGGAGTTATTGATCGCCAAAGGTTTGATTTAGATATGATAGAACGATATACATTGCCCGAAATGGCGGCGCTTTGGTCGCTCAAGAATAAATTTCAAAAATGGCTTGAGGTCGAGATTGCCGTCTGCGAGGTTCACGCCGAGGACGGCACGATTCCAGCTCAAGCGGTGGCGGAAATAAAGGCCAAAGCCGGTTTTACGGTTGAACGAATCAACGAAATCGAAAAGACGACCGATCACGATGTCATCGCCTTTACCACCAATTTGGCTGAAAACATCGGCGAATCGGCGCGCTTTGTCCATTACGGTTTAACTTCGTCAGACGTGGTTGATACTGCAAATGCGCTCCTGTTGCGCGATTCGTGCGACATTTTATTGCAAAAAGTTGACGAACTTTTAGCTGTCTTAAAACGACGGGCTTTTGAATTCAAAGAGACGCCCCAAATCGGCAGAACGCATGGAATTCATGCCGAACCGACCAGTTTCGGTTTGTGCTGGGCTTTATGGTATTCCGAATTTCAGCGCAATCGGGAACGCCTCGAAAAAGCTAAAAAAATAATTTCGGTCGGCAAAATTTCGGGTGCCGTCGGGGCCTTTGCCCATTTGGCGCCGGATGTCGAAGACCGGGTTTGTGGGCGTCTGGGCCTCAAAGCCGCTGATGTTTCGACTCAAGTAATCCAACGTGACCGGTATGCCGAATATCTTTGCACTTTGGCCATCATTGCTTCGAGTCTGGAAAAGATTGCGCTTCAGGTTCGGCATTGGCAACGGACCGAAGTTCGCGAAGCTCAGGAAAAATTCAAAGTCGGGCAAAAGGGTTCGTCCGCGATGCCGCACAAGCGCAATCCGATATTGTCCGAAAGAATTTGCGGAATGGCGCGCACCGTCAGGGCCAATGCCATCGTCGGGCTCGAAAATGTGGCACTCTGGCACGAGCGCGACATCTCGCATAGTTCGGCGGAGCGGATCGTTTTGCCGGATTCGTCATCAGCTTTGGATTATATTTTGGCCAAAACCGCGAGCCTTTTGGATGGATTGGTCGTGTATCCTGAAAATATGCTCAAAAATCTGAACGCGACCCGCGGAATTGTCTTTAGCGGACAATTGATGCTGGCGCTGACGCAAAAAGGCGTTTCCCGGGAAGATGCGTATTTATGGGTTCAGCGCAACGCGATGGTGGTCTGGGACGAGGGCGGCGAATATTTTGATTTAGTCACGCATGATGCCGATATTGCTGCGGTTTTATCTGCCGAAGAAATCGCCCGGGTTTTTGATGTTAAACATTATCTCCGAAATGTCGAGAAAGTATTTGAACGGGTGTTTATTGAAAAAAACTAGCGGAAATAGGCTTTTACTTCCGGTTGTGAGAGTAAGATAACTGCGGTTAATCCGCAGCCGAAACTAATCATATCGCACGATAACAGCAAAACCATTTGGGCAATACCAACTCCCATCGCAAGATTGTAGTTAGTGTTTCTTTGCAATCCTTTGATTCCTGAAATTAGTGAAAGCACGCCGATAGTTAAGAATACAATTGGAATCGGGATTAGTAAGAGTCCGATTCCGAGGGTGGCTATCCCGACCAACAGAACCCAAAATCCGCCGATAATAGCTCCAATTATTTGAAGCACGCCAACCACGGTCTGCACGATTGCGATTGGTTGTAATTGTGCGGGGTAATTATTAAATGCCATTGATAAGCTCCTTAAACAAATCTGAAAAATTGTAATTGATTAGGTCAAATTGCGGATTACGCTCCGGTTAACCACCTAATCAATTACAAAAATTCATAAACAGACAAAAAATTTAGCTCAAACCCATTTTTGCGCCATATTACCGACAATCGGAAGTTTATATTCTTCACCGCCGTAGGCTTTGATAGCTGCAAAAATAGCTCCGGCTAGACCTCCGAGTGAAAATAAACCCGCGACTAACATAACTAACCCGCCGATAATAGTGCCGATAGTTCCCAGGGTGACGGCTAAAATTATAAAAAAGATTATTCCAATAATAATCAATGGGACTAAAACCACAGTCACCAGCACCCCCCAGAGCACTGATTGAAGAGCGTGGAAACGAACAAACTTGTTATCCTTTTCCATAAAAATTAAAATTAAAGCCAACAGACCAATTGGATAACCAATTGCCGAGGCTAAGTTACCGTCCAAACCTATTGCCGATTTTTGATTTTGCATAGTTTTTTAGAATCTCCTTGTTTTCGGGGAAAATTAAATTAAATTGTCTGACTCAGGGAAATAATATACTAGAGCGTGACAATAAACAAGATTTTGCGTCATAATTACGTTTTAGAATAAAGTTATGAAAGCAAAAGTTTATGTGACCTTGAAGCAGAGTGTTTTAGATCCGCAAGGGAAAGCGATTCATCATTCCGCCGAACTGCTCGGTTTTGACAAAATCCAAGATATCCGACAGGGAAAATATTTTGAAATTAAACTGATCGAAAATTTATCCGAAAGTGAAGCCACTGAGACGGCAACTCGGATTGCCAAAGACGTTTTAGCCAATCCTGTGATCGAAGATTTTAGAGTAGAGGTCGAATAATGGTTAATGATTAATGGATATTTGACAGTCAATCAACAATTAACAATTAACAAT
>JANOEF010000164.1:0-4131 GCA_031413075.1 Acidobacteriota bacterium
TCAACTTCGCGATCGAACATATTTGGGGTGGTGTTAATCGAGGTCGTTCCGTCAGGCTGTGTAAGTTCGGTTCCCTGGACAAATTTGACGTTGTTTTCACCGAGTTTAGCTTTAATTGCTTGCTGAATCGTCATTTTGTTAGTCGGATAAAGCGATTTATCTGACCCCTGCCAAACCCAGGTCCAGCCGTTATTGAGCGAGATCAAAGAATCAGCGGTCGGCCCCGTCACCAAAACCTTTTTGCCTTTCGCTAACGGTAACGCGTTGTTTTCGTTTTTCAATAAAACCAAAGATTCGCGGGCGGCTTCAAGACTGACCTGAGCATATTCCGCTTTCCCAAAATTGCTTTTCACCGCCGGATTCGGCATCGGATTCTCAAACAGTCCGAGTTCAAATTTCACTCGCAGAATACGACGAACCGCATCATCAATCCGTGCCATCGAAACTTTTTTCTCTTTGACGAGTTCGATCAAATTCTCGGTGAACGTATATTTATACGGAACCATACTCATATCAATTCCGGCGTTGATGGCCATCATCGTCGCTTCCTTTTCGTCTTTCGCCACCTTCCATTGGGTCACCAGTTTAATGATGTCTTCCCAATCCGACACAATAAAGCCGTCAAACTTAAATTCATTTTTCAAGACATCGGTCAGCAAATATTTATTGATGTGTCCGGGAACGCCATTGATTTCGCCCGAATTGACCATGACGGTTCTGGCTCCGGCGTCAACCGCCGCCTTAAATTGCGGTAAATGATATTCGCGCAGGACATTTTCCGGGATCAGGGCAGTAGTCCGGTCACGGCCGCTAAACGGAAAACCGTAACCGACATAATGCTTTAAGCTCGAGGCAACATGTTTATCATTACTGACATCATTGCCTTCGACGCCCCGCACAAATGAAACGCCCATCACTGATATTAAATATGGATCTTCACCGAAAGTTTCCCACAGCCTGGGCCACATAGGTTGGCGACCGGCATCCAAAACCGGCGAAAACGTCCACGGAATGGCCGCGGCCCGGGTTTCCATCGCCGTAATTTCCGAGGCTCGCTGCATCAATATCGGATTCCAGGTGGCCGCCATTCCGATCTGTTGCGGAAAGAGGGTTGAACCTTTGATAAAATTTGCACCGTGAATTGAATCAATGCCGTAAATATTTGGAATTTTCAAACGGGTTTTAGCCGAAGAGGCTTGAATTGCACCGATTATTTCCCACCATTGTTCCAACGACAATGCTTGTCCATTGACATTCAGAATCGAACCGACTTTGTATTGGACAATCGCTTTCTCCAGTTTTTCCTGGTCAATCCGGGTGGTTGGCCCGACACCGGTCACGATTTGACCGATTTCGAGTTGCGTCATTTGTCCGACTTTTTCTTCCAAAGTCATTTTCTTTAATAACGATTCGATTTGAGCCGAACGATTCTTTAACTGAGGCCGCTGGACGGCTTTCCGGAAATAGCTTTGGCTATCCGAAAAATCAGAATTTGTCTGTGCCAGACTTTGTTGTAGTGGCAGACAAAAGTGGCTAAAAGCGATGGCTAGTGATACAATCAAGGCTTGAATTTTCATTTTGATTTTAGATGACCTTTTTGAAAGATTTGAAAAACTTGTCTGAGTATTCTATGTGATAATTACTAATTCTTCAAGGATGCCTGGTCAAAGTTAAAAAAAATCATTAGTTTCCCTTTCAGTCCGAAAGCTTGCTTCAAAATTATTGTTTACCCGGAATTAATGAATTTAATATTATAGAAATTATGCTCCTGCAAAAGTATCAAATAAGGCACTAAATTTTATCGAAAATTCAATCGCTAATCAGATGAAAAGCAATTCGTCTTTCAAAGAAAAATTATGAGAATTATTAAATATCAACCGTCTTTCTATCTTCTCTTGGGCGCGATTATCTTAGCTTTTAATATTTCGGTCACGGCCCAAAATGCAAATGCATATGAAATATTTGCAGGTGACGCGCTCAAACGGATCATGCCAACCAGTTTTTATTTCGCCGGACAATCAGCCGAGACTCAAATTAGAAACTCGGCGGCCGCCAGAATCGGTGAAAATCGCCATGTCATTGCCGGCCTGGTTGATACATCTGGTTATTCGACCGAAATTCAAGGTATCTACGAAGGGTTTCTAATCACCGATTCACCCGTCAAATTCGGCGGAAAGCTCTTAAAAACCGGAGCTTACGGATTTGGCTTTGCCAAAGATACAGTCAATATTTTTGATTTGAGCAGTAAGCAAATACTCTCGGCAAAAATAGTCAGCGATGCCGAATTAAAGCGTCCGCGCCCGCTGATGATGACGAGTGAAGCAAAAGGAATCCGGCTTTACAAAGGCAAATCTTACGTTTTGATCATGCCGAAATAAAGATATGACAAACCCCAAATGGCGAAGTCATTCGAAGCCGGTGAGTTTTTTGGTCAAGCTGATTATCCCGGGCTTATGGTTGATGCTGTTTTCAGCCTGTGAGCAGAAACTTCTTTTTTTCGATGATTTTGAAAAATATGCTGACGGGCAAATTCCCGCCTCTCCCTGGAAAAAAAGCGGTGACGGACAAATTTTTGTTGATTCATCAAAAAGTGTCAGCGGAAAAAAATCCGTTCATTTTATTTCGGGCGAAACCTACAAAAACCGGGCGTTTTTAGGTATTTTTGAGAAAAGTATTTTTCCGCTCAGGCAAAATCGCTATTATGGTCAGATGCAGATGTGGGTTGAATCAGCATCGCCCGATGGTGTTCATTGGACGATGCTCCAAAGTTCGGGAAAAGTAGCGGTTAAAAATTTTAGTGCCGAAATTCGTTATGGCGGGCAACATCAGCAACGGCTCATGGCAAATTACGAAACCAATGGTGTCAAAAGTGATTGCTGGCAGCATTCGAGCGTCAAGATCCCGGAAAAGAAATGGTTCAAAATAAATTGGTTTTTTGACGGTAAAAACAATCTTATGAAAATTTGGATTGATGATGTTTTGATAAATGAAATTACTGTCAAAGATCGGGGGCAGGGTTGCGTTTCCAACGACCTAAGCGGCAATTGGATTTTCCCGGTCTTTGAAAATGTGCAAATCGGCTGGGTTGATTATCAGCCGAAGGGCGGCGTCCGAAATGTTTGGATTGATGATTTTCAGATTTCTGCCAACCCTCTTAAAAAATAAAATTATAAGATCAATGTTCAAAAAACACGCTGGAATCATTCTCTTTTTCGTTTTTATTTGGGGATTTGCCGGCCTCGTTTCGGCAAACGCTCAAACTACAAAAACTAACCCTCAAATTGAATCAAAAATCAATAAACTGATCAATCAATTGACTCTCGACGAGAAGCTTTCGATGCTGGCGGGAACCGGTTTCGATTCGATGCCGATAAAACGGCTTGGCATTCCGGCGTTAAATATGACAGACGGACCCGTCGGAGTTCGGATTGCTCCGGCTTCGTCGTTTCCTTCGGGGATGGCTCTCGGAGCGACCTTTAACCCGAGACTTTCATTTGAGGTCGGTCGAGCGATTGCCAAAGAAGCAAAAGCGAAGGGCTTTAATGTTTTGCTGGGTCCGGCGGTTGATATTCAACGGGTTCCGCAAGCCGGCCGAAATTTTGAAAGTTATGGTGAGGATCCATATCTTACGTCACGAATGGGCGTTGGTTACATCAACGGGGTTCAATCGGAAAAGGTCATCGCCACAGTCAAGCATTTCGTTGCCAACAATCAGGAAATTGACCGAAAAACCATTGACGTTCAGGTTGATCAAAGAACACTTCACGAAATCTACTACCCACCGTTTCGCGCAGCGGTTGAGGAAGCAAACGTCCTGGCGGTGATGTCGTCGTATAACAAACTTAACGGCTTTTATGCCTCGGAAAATAAGAATTTGCTGCACGATGTGTTGAAACAAGAATGGGGCTTTCAGGGCATCGTGATGTCAGATTGGGGAGCTGTTCATTCAACCGTTCCGACAATCAATGCCGGACTTGATCTGGAAATGCCGACCAATATTTTTCTTAACCCGCAATCACTTAAAAAAGCTCTCGAGTCCGGCGAAATCAAGGAATCGCAGATTAATGAAGCAGTTCGGCGTTTGCTGAGAGTAATGTTTTTGGCAGAAATTATTGATGGTAACCGCGATCG
>JANOEF010000165.1:0-6101 GCA_031413075.1 Acidobacteriota bacterium
AAGCCTTTTTGAAATTGTCAAAACAATCGGGAATTGATTGGCAAAATCGGAGTCATTTTTTCGGCATCGCTTCGCGTTTAATGCGCCAAATTCTGATTGACCACGCCCGCCTTTACGCGACCGAAAAACGAGGCAACAAACCGGTTCAACTTTCACTTGATGATGTTCAAATTCCGGTCGAAGAACGTGCCGATTCAATCCTTTACCTTAATGAAGTCTTGGAAAGGTTGGAAAAATTTGACGAAACTCAGGCGAAAGTGGTGGAAATGCGTTTTTTTGGTGGAATGAATAACTCCGAAATCGCCGAAGCCCTCGAAATCTCCGAAAGGACTGTCGCCCGCGAATGGCAAGCCGCTCGTTTGTGGTTAGCCAGAGAAATGAAAGGTTAAAAAATTTGGAATGTTTTTTTGCTGTTTGAATTCAGGAGCAGTTACCCACTTTAATCGTTAAAATTTCAGTTAAAAAGGTTCGGCAAACCATCCCTTCTTTAACTAACTTTTGGGATCGAGACTTTGCATTTTAGTTGCAAGCCGTGGTGACATTTACTAACTAAATTTTCTCCATTGTTTTTTATTTTTTACCTCATCGAATCCAATTCTCGGAAAACACAATTTCGAATTGTTTCCTGGCTGAATTGGGTTCTCGGTTGGATATGCGGGAAAAGTTTTTGAAAACTGCCATTTTTTTTTCGACAACGATATTTTTTTTGCCGGCAGCCGCAAAAAAGAACTAAAATCAGCCAAATTTCAAACATGTTTTTCGGAATTGTTTTAGCTAAGAACAAAAAATTCTAACCAAATAAATTCTCTCAGTGAATTTGTCAGACTTCAGTTTGCAAATACGCATATAAAAGTAGGAGAAACTATGCAACCTGATAATTGGGAAAAGATAAAAAACTTACTTGACGAGGTTTTGCAAATCAAACCCTCGGAAAGGCAAAAGTTTATTCAAAGTTCGGGTTGTCCGAAAGAAGTTTGTATTGAGGTCGAATCATTGATCGCTTTTGAAGCACAAGCGGACCAGTTGATGAATCTGACTGCCATCGAATTTTCCAAAGATTTTTTTGCCGGAGAAAATGATTCGGGCAACCCACTCATCGGGCACCAAATCGGCGTTCATCGGATTGTCAGCGAACTCGGCATAGGCGGAATGGGGGCGGTTTATCTGGCGGAAAGAAATGACGGCAAAATCGAACAAAAAGCGGCGATAAAAATGCTCAAACGCGAGTTTAATGTGGAAAAGCTCCGTCACAGTTTCAAACGCGAAAGTGCAATTCTGGCCAAACTCGATCATCCAAATGTTGCCCATCTTTTTGATGCCGGGACAACCGATGACGGAATTCCATATCTGATCATGGAATACGTCCCCGGTGAAACAATTGATAAATTTTGCGCAATCAACAACTTATCATTAAAGGCGCGCTTAAAACTTTTTAACAAAGTCTGCGAAGCCGTTTCGTTTGCTCATCAAAATCTGATTATTCACCGTGATTTAAAACCTTCTAATATTCTGGTGACGCCGAAAGGCGAGGTAAAACTACTGGATTTTGGGATCTCAAAAATTCTCAACGAAGAACAAACAGAAGAAAAAAACGTGATGACGATGTTGGGGGCGATGACTCCCGAATTCGCTTCGCCCGAACAAATCAGAGGTGAAAAAGTCACGACTGCCTCAGATATTTACTCGCTTGGGGTAGTTTTATACAAAATTTTGACGGGAACGCTTCCCCACAATTTAGAAGGTAAAACAAATGGTAATTTATTGAAAATAATCACTGAAACCGAGCCTTCGAGGCCTTCCTCACAAAATACAAAACCAAATTCAGCCATCCCTAACCCGCAATTAAAAGGCGACATTGACAACATTATCCTCAAATCACTCAGCAAAGAACCGGAAAGGCGTTATCAAACCGTCGAACAATTTTCTGCCGATATTTGGCGTTTCATTGACGGGTTACCGATTTTGGCGCGTCCGGCAACAATTCCGTATCGAGCCAGCAAATTTTTTCAACGCAACAAAATTTCGGTCATTGCCGGAATTTTGATTTTCGTCAGTTTGATTGCCGGAATTGCGGTGGCAATGCGACAAACAGGCATTGCCCGGGAACAAGCGCGAGTTGCCTCCGAATCACAAAATTTTGCCATCGCTGAAGCGGAAAAAGCTAAAATTGAACAGGTAAAATCTGAGAAAATCACTCGCTTTATGACAAAAATTATCGGTTATGCCAACCCAAAATGGTATGCCGAAGGCGCGAAATTCGGCAAAGATGCGCGGGTAATTGATGCAATTTTTGATTTGAGCGAAAAGATTGATGTCGAATTTGCCGCTGAACCGGACGTTGCCGCTGAACTTCATCACCGCTTTACTTTTGTCATCGGTTCTAACGCCGGAAGCTTAAAGCAGGAGGAACAAAGCGCACGAAATCTTTTTCACTCCCGCCGGGCACTTGAATTAAGAAAGCAATTTTATGGCGAAAAACACGAACTTGTAGCCAAGGATATGGTTTATCTTTATTGGGCAGATGGGGTAGAAGCAAGCGAAAAAGCAAAATATCTGATGGAAGCTATCAAGATGATGCGGGAAACTAATCCATATAATCTCAACCTTGCGTATATGCTCGAAGATTATACTTCGCGGTTGATGATGCCCAACCTCCCCAAACTTCACGAACAGTATAGAAACGCCGTGTTTCCGCCAACTGATAAAAACAAATACCAAATTGCTGAAGAACTTTTACGCGAATCTTTGCCCGTCTTTCGCCATCACTACAAACAAGATAATTCAGCCATTTTTGCCGCCGAATGCAAACTCGCCTATACGCTGTCGATGCAGGAAGACCGAAAGGATTTTGAGGAGCATTATATGTTCTGCAAACAGGGCAAAGCAAAATTTGAAGGTAAAACTAACTCTCTTAAAATTTTTTCCGAAATGGTCGAAAAGGCTTTGGCAGAGAATAATAAAATTCGTTAAAGGATAAAATTATTTTGGCTGATATTTTTACTTTCTACGCATAATTAACTAAGGACGTGTTTTGAGCTATGCAAACTAAACATTGGAACAAAGTAAAAGAATTATTAGACCAGGTTTTAGAACTTGAGGTATCCGAACGTCAGGCTTTTTTGGACAATTGCGGGGCGGATGCTGAAATTCGGGCAGAAATCGAATCTTTGATTTCCTTTGAAGCGGAGGCGGAAAATTTGATGAATCTCTCCGCCGTTGAATTTTCCAAAGATTTTTTTGCGGACGAAGAAAGTTCAAATTCCTTGCTCGGACAAAATATCGGGGGTTATCGAATCATCCGCGAACTCGGAATGGGCGGAATGGGGGCTGTCTATTTGGCAGAGAGAACCGACGGCGAATTTGAACAGAAAGTTGCCCTCAAAATGCTCAAACGCGAAGTAAATACTTCGGCCATTCGCCGACGTTTTCAGATTGAGCGCGAAATACTGGCGACGCTTGAACATCCCAACATTGCCCGTCTGCTGGATGCCGGAACAACCGAAGACAAAACGCCTTTTCTGGCCATGGAATATATCGACGGGATGCCGATTGACGATTATTGCAGACGAAATAACCTCAGTTTGGACGAAAGATTAAGCCTCTTTCAGCAAGTCTGCAAAGCGGTCAATTTTGCTCATCGAAATTTGGTGGTTCATCGTGACCTCAAACCTTCAAATATTTTGGTGACTAAAGACGGAATTCCGAAATTGCTTGATTTTGGCATCTCAAAAATCCTGTCAAAAGAGTTTGATCAGATGGATTCAGCAACCGTGACGCGAATGGGTGCCATGACTCCGAGTTACGCTTCGCCCGAACAATTAACCCAAAAAAGTGTGACAACCGCTACTGATATTTACAGTTTAGGCATTATTTTGTATGAGCTTTTAAGCGGTCATCGTCCTTTTGAAGAAAAAGAAGAAAACCTCAAAGATATTTTTCAAGCCGTTTTGGAAAGCGAGCCGCCGCCGCCATCGTCAAAGGCTCAGATTTTTTCTCACCAATCAAACGTTGAATTTGAAGAAAAGCCTCAAGTATCCGAGGAGGAAATTTACGAACTGCCGACTCTCATCGGAAAACCGTTGGAACAAACACAAACCAATAAAAACCGGCTTACTCAACCTAAATTGGTTTATTTAAGTCCGGCAAATCTTCGCGGAGATTTGGACAACATTGTGCTTAAAGCCTTACGCAAAGAACCTGACCGACGCTATTTATCGGCCGAAAATTTTGCCGAAGATATCCTTCGTTATCAGCAGGGTCTGCCGGTCACCGCCCGCCCTCATACCTTTTCCTATCGTGCCGAAAAATTTGTTAAACGTAATCTTTTAGCCGTGGTTGCGGTTGGTTTGATCAGCTTGGCAATTATTGGAGGGGTGATTGCAACCTGGTGGCAGGCCAGAATCGCACAGGCTGAAAGAATAAAAGCCGAAAAACGATTTAATGATGTCAGGAATTTAGCTAATTCTTTTCTTTTTGATTTTAGTCCGCTGATCGAAAATCTTCCCGGTTCGACTCCAGCCCGTGAATTGTTGGTCAAAAAAGCTCTGGAATATTTGGACAATCTTTCACAGGAATCCGGGAGCGATTTGGGATTACAGCGCGAACTTGCCAAAGCCTACGAAAAGGTTGGAGATGTCCAGGGAAACCCGTTTAATCCGAATATTGGCGATACTAAAGGCGCACTCGAAAGCTACGAAAAATCTAAAAACATTCGGCTCATTTTGCTTGAAAAAGAACCGAATGATTTGAGTCTGCAAAACGATTTAGCCAATATTTACAAACTCATCGGCGACATTCATTCTAACGGCGGTGATTATTCTAAAGCCGGCGAAAGTTATGATCGAGCCTTGCAGTTACGCGAAAAATTAGTTGAGAAGACCCCGCAAGATTTTGATGCGCGAGCAAAATTAGCGGCGATGATTCGGACCCGCGGCTTGATTCCCTTCTATGATGGCGAAAACAAAAAAGCCCTTGAATATTATACCCGTTCCCAGGAACTTTACCGGATACTGAATGCCGAACAACCCGACAACCTCAAAATTGCCGAAGAATATGCTTTTACCTACATTTCAATAGGCGAAGCGCAAGGCTGGGACAATGATTTTGTCGGGGCGGCTAAATCTCTGCAAACCGGTCTGGAAAGGTTGAGCCCGCTGGAAGCAAAAAATCCGAATGACTTTCAGCTCAAACGCTCTTTGATTCTGGCTCATAACAAAAGAGCCGAAAATTTGCAAGATCTGGAAGAGTTCGAGAAAAGCGTTGAGATGTATTCCAAAAGTTTAACCATTGCCCAAAATGCCTTGCAAGCAGATCCCCTAAGTTTTCTGGCAAAACGAGATTTGGCAATTACCAGCAAAAAACTCGCGCAGGCTTTAGATGATGCGGGAAGAAGCAAGGAGTCTTTGGAAACATTAAAGACTGTTGTTAAAATGTTTCAGGAAATGAGTGCGGCTGACCCGAAGAACACCGAATATCCTTACGATGTGGCAAATACTCGCTTTTCGATTGGCGAAACATATTTGACGCTCAAAGATTACGAATCGGCATTGGAAACTTTTTCTATGTCGAAGGATGAATTTAACGCTATCCTTGCCAAAAATCCTGAAAATATTTATTCGGTGCGGATGTCGTCTTATAATCTTGACCGACTTGGCAAAACCTATGCGACACTCGCCGACAAACGGAATCGGCAGGAATTTGTGCAAAAAGGAATTGAGAATCTACAGCTCGCTCTGCAAGGCTTCAACAAACTAAAAGCTGATGGCAATTTGGGTGAGGTTGATGCTAAAATAATTGAAGAAACTGAAAAAGAAATAGAAAAACTAAAGGCTCGAACCAAAAAATAGCTTGTGTCGGAACCGCTTTTTCGATAATCATGAAAAAAAATTCATTGTTTTTGGAAGTTTTATAGAATATCATCGTTTTAACCCATGGATTCTGACCCAAACAAAAATGTTCTGATTGACTCGAACCAGCTGGATTTGGAAGGCGCATATTTACTGGTTTATGACGAACTACGCCGTTTGGCCGCCTATTATATGCGCCAGGAAAGGTCGAATCACACTCTGCAACCAACGGCTTTGGTTCACGAAGCCTTTCTC
>JANOEF010000166.1:0-4681 GCA_031413075.1 Acidobacteriota bacterium
AATCAGCCGAGGCCGTGACGCTCTATCGTGAGCTGATCGAAAAAGATGAAACGGACACAATTTCGCAAAACGGTTTGATTCTGGCGCTTTTTGATGCCGGTCAGCGAGCCGAAGCCGAAGCATTACTCAATAAATCACTCGAAACCGAATCCAAAAATCTGCCGTTACTAACCGGCGCGGCCTATTGGTATGCGGCCCATAACGAGGCGGCCAAAGCCATCGAATTCGGTCAGCGGGCAACGGAGCTTGAACCTCGCTCGCCATGGGGACAGATCGCCCTCGCCCGCGGTCAAATGTTGCAAAATGTTGCAAAATCAGCCGCTTGAAGCCGAAAAAACCCTTTTGTTGGCTCAGCAATATACCAGTTTTCCGACCATTGATTACGAACTGGCCTCGGCTCGTTTGCAAGCGGGTTTGATCGAAGAAGCCGTCATCGAATTGAAAAGGCGTTTCGCGGTCAGCGATAATTACGTCCAGACTTATATCGGAGGACGAAAACTGTTGGAAGCCGAAAGTTTTATGGAATTACTCGGTGTCGAACGCGCTACCGGTATTTTAGCACCGACCTCGGCAGACACTCCGGAAAATTCCGAAAAAATGAAGCGCCTGCTGGATTTCTCCCTCAAACTTGCCAAAAAAGACGTTCCCGAAGATGAGTTAAGTCAGGCTGCGGATGAATTTGCCAATGGCGAAGACAAGATGAAAGCACACCGACAGCTCTATGCGGCGAGCCGCCTTCTGGATTCCAAAAAGAATTTGCCAAAGGTTTTGGAGTTAACTCAAGCGGCCATCAAGGGCGTTGATGCGGCGCTCCAAGTGACGACTCCGACCGCCGCTGTCATGGCGGACGAATTGTTTGAAAGCCGAACTAGCGCCAGAACCAGAGGTCAGATAGTCGTCATTCCGGAAGTGCCGCGGCAAACGCTTTCGACCATTTTGCGCGGACGTATCGAAGAAATTATCGGTTGGACATTTTATCAGCAGGACAAGCCGCAGGACGCCGTGATCCGACTCAAACGGGCAATCAGCATTTTACCCGAAAAAAGTGCGTGGTGGCGTTCAAGTCATTGGAAACTTGGAGTAGCCTTAGAAGCCGGAGGCAAACCTAAAGAGGCTCTCGAAGCTTATGTTAAGAGTTACAACAGCGGTCAGCCGGACAGATTTAGGCGCTCCGCCATCGAAGCAACTTATCGCAAGGTAAACGGAAAGACGGAAGGTCTGGATAAATTAATCGGGATCAACCCTTTTGAAGAAACCGTTGCCCAGGTAACCGAAACTGCAAGCCCAACGCCTGAAACTTCTCCCGCTCCGACGCCTGAAACAACGCCGGAAGTTACGCCAACGCTAACTCCGACGCCCGACCCAACTCCAAAAATTGAGCCGTCTCCGACCACTGAAATGACACCGGAAGCGACACCAACCCCGACCCCGGAAATAACTCCGACGGTCGAGCCCGGCCCAACTGCCACCGCCACTCCGGCGAGTGAACCAAAAGTTGAAACATCTCCGAGCCCGACGCCCGAAACTACCCCGGCGCCGACTTTAGAAATTAAGAATCCGACCCCGACCCCAACCCCGGAAAACATTGCTGAAACCACTCCGACGCCCGAAGCTAAAACGGAGCCGACGGTTAAAACAGAGCCGACACCTGAGCCAACTCCATTATTTCCTTCGGTCATAATAGAAGTTGGAAAGGCCACCCCAACTCCGACGCCAACCCCAACTCCAACAGAAAATAAAACCGACGAAACCGGAGCCCAAAACGCACTGAATGGAGCCGATCCGATCGGTCGTCCGCGAAGAGTCCCGGATAAACCGGATGAGACTCCAATCGAAACACCGTCATGTCTGGTAAGTAGCCAGGAGAGCCTTTCGATTTTGAGCAACGGAGGAAATTTAGCCTTGCTGATCGGTTATAATGAGGATGGCGATATTTCTAAAATTACGCCTGAATCGAGTAGTCCGACTGACGTCACCATCACCCGCGAACCTGACATCGGTAAACAATCAAACCAGGCATTTTTCATTGTCAAATCTATCAGTGACAATAAAGGCGTCTTTACTTTAACTTTTAGTTCCCCGTGCGGCCAAAAGACAGTTCAAGTCAAAGTCAGGTAAGAACCGCTGAAAAATTGACAATGGACAATGGGCAGTGTCCAATTTAGAAAAGCCGATTTGGCGGACAGAATCAAATTAAAAAATTGTTTGGCCAAGTTCTGAGTCAAGCACAAATTATTATTGCGAGATTGCGGGAACTAATTTTTTCGGCGGAACTTTGCAGTTTGTCTCAGAAAAAAGAGACAGATTTTACCCGAGAGCGAGTTTTACCATTTTGGCAGGTGAGAGGGAGACGAAGACGATTCCACACATCAATCATGCGGGCAGGTCTGATCTTTTTATCCGGTGTTCATCTGTGTCTAAGCACCAATGCACAATTAACCATGGACAATGGACAATGAAGAAAACCCAAAAACGAAAGTGAATCAACTATTTGCAAACTTTTCTTGATTTTCAAAAGGTCGTCAAACTTTTGCTGACCTACTTATCAGTGGTTTCAATTTCTTTGATAAATTTTTTGTGGCCATTTACTTAGGAAATATTAGAACAATCAGACCTATAGAACCTGTTTGCAATCAAGCAAATTCGTAACTGTTTAGTTCTAGGGATTTTATCAATTGCCGTCGGCTTTAGCTGACGGATTCATTTAATATTTTGTGGTCAGGCTTGAGCCAAATATCTGAAAAATATCAATCATCCGCAGTGCTTTAGCTGAAGCACCAAGGAAATTTTTATTTTTTATTAAAATTCGGCTCAAGCCTCTCGAATGATTAACAATTGACCGTCAGCTAAAGCCGACGGCAATTCATTAACTCAATAAAATCCATAGTTTAAACAGGTATGCTAATTCATATTAGGATTTACCCAATTGCAAACAGGTTCTATAATTCGGCCAGTTTTTCTACCCAATGCAGTCGAGGTAAACTGACGAACATTGTCATTGCTATTGATGACGAAAAAAACGGGCGGTAGCCAAGCTGGCAGAAAATATTTAGCTTAACTCTATGAAAGATTTTACTGTCACCCATGCAACTTTAGAAGATTGCCGGGACATTACAAATTTATACCGGACAGTAGCGGCCGTCGAAGGCGGGTTGGCTCGGACCAGCGATGAAATAAGTGAACGTTATGTCGAGAATTTTGTCTCAAAGTCAATCGTCAGCGGGGTCATCATCGTCGCCCGCAGTAATCAGAAAATTATTGGTGAAATTCACAGTTATGCCCTCGGGCCAAAAGGTTTCGCACACGTTTTAAGCGAACTGACCATTGCGGTTGACCCGGAATTTCAAGGCTCCGGCGTCGGGAAGTCAATTTTTCTGGAACTCCTGCGAGTCGTCCGGCAAAATCGTCCTGACATTTTGCGGATCGAACTGATTGCCAGAGAAAGCAACGAAAAAGCGCTCAGGTTTTATCAAAAAATCGGCTTTGAGATCGAAGGAAGAATGACTAACCGGATCAAAAGTGTCGGCGGCGGGTTTGAAGCAGATATCCCGATGGCCTGGCATCGGGCAGCCAACGAGAGTTAAAAACCCCAACTAACCCGTTTAGCGACGCCAAACCCGAACTTCCGCTCCCCATAAATTCACCTCAAATCAATCCCGAAATCGTTTAGGTTTGAGCCCGTATTTTTTTATCTTGTAATTAACTATGCGCTCGGTGGTATTGAGCAGGTTGGCGGCTTTGGCGCAATTGCCCCTGGTCGTTTTTAATGTATCCTGGATCAAATCTTTCTCAAAAGCCGCCACCGATGATTCTAAAGTCACTTTGGTGATAGTGTTCGAAATCTCAGCCGTTTGCAGGGTCGGCGGCAGATGATGCCCGTGAATGACATTTTCGTCACAGGCGACCACTGCGCGTTCGATGGCATTTTCGAGTTCGCGGACATTGCCCGGGTAATGATATGCCGTCAGCATATCAATGGCCGGAGTCGAAATCCGCCGGATGATCTTGCCGTGCTCGCGTTCAAATTTTTCCACGAAATGCTCGGCCAGCATTAAAATATCCGATTTTCTCTCTCTGAGTGGCGGCAAAAAAATCTGAAAAACGTTGAGCCGATAAAACAGATCTTCGCGGAATTTTCCTTCGGTAATCGCGTCTTCGAGATGACTGTTGGTGGCCGTAATGAGCCGTACATTAACCTTGATCGTTTCGGTCCCGCCGACTCGCTCAAATTCACGCTCCTGCAAAACCCGAAGTAGTTTGATCTGTGTCTGAATCGGCAAATCACCGATTTCGTCCAAAAAAAGCGTCCCGTCATTAGCCAACTCAAAACGGCCTTTTTTTCGCTGACTGGCTCCGGTAAAAGCGCCTTTTTCGTGACCGAAAAGCTCCGATTCGATCAACGTCTCGGGAAGTGCCGCACAATTGATCTTAATAAACGGACGTTTAGAGCGTAAGCTGTTGTAATGAATCGCATTAGCTATCATCTCCTTGCCGGTTCCGCTTTCGCCGCGAAGTAAAACGGTGGTGTTGGCCCGCGCCACCTGTGAAACCTGGTCATAAACCTGCTTCATCCGACTCGAATGTCAATCCGCGTCCCAACTTGTTGAGTCGTTTTTCCAAGAGGGTCGGTTTTGGAATCGTCTGATCCGGATCATAGCTTTGCGCCAAAGCCAAACCGCCG
>JANOEF010000167.1:0-2262 GCA_031413075.1 Acidobacteriota bacterium
GTTGCGTTTGAAATTTGAAAGCGAATTTATTTCTTCACGAAGATTTATCATACCTGTCACCTCAGCACTAAATTTACATCAAATTTAGTGCAAAAGCAATTTTCAATCAAACAACCCCTTTTCTTTTCCTTTATCCTGAAATTGCCTCGCATCAGTGCGTTTTTGCGAAGTATATTCTTCGGTCGTGTTGCGGGTCACGACTTCATATAACACGGCTTGTTTTTCATCTTTTTTGCGCAAAATCCTACCCAATCGCTGAATGTGTTCGCGCGAAGAACCACTACCTGACAAAATTATCGCCACCGAAGCATCAGGAATATTAACGCCTTCGTTGAGGACTTTTGAGGTCGCCAGAGCCAGGACATCGCCGTTGTTAAACGCATCGAGCCAGAATTTACGTTCTTTGACATTGGTTTCGTGCGTGATGGCGGGAACCAGATAGTCGTGGGAAATGCGATAAACCATTTCGTTTTCAGCGGTAAAGATCAAAGTCTTAGCGTGCCGGTGGCGAATCAGTAAATCTCGTAAAACATCCAGTTTAGCTTCGGTGCCAAGCGCGATTTTTTTGTAATTACGATAGGCTTTCATGGCTCGCCGGCCGTCTTCGCTGCGAGCGCTTTGGATGAGAAAAAGACGCCAGCCTTCCGGTCCGTAAGGGAGCTTCATCTTTCTCCGGAAATTAGTGTAAATTTCGCGCTCTTGCTGATAGATTCGGCGTTCGGATTCGGTCAAATCAACCTCAACCCGTTCCAGCGTGTAATCCGCCAAATATTCGCCGGCAATTTGTTGCGCTTCGAGCCGATAGACCGTTTTGCCGATGAGCCTTTGGAGTTCGCTTTCGTCGCCGTCTGCGCGCTCGGGTGTTGCGGTTAACCCCAGGCGAAACGGGGCGATAGCAAATTCCGCCGCGTATTTGTAGCCCTCGCCGGGAAGGTGATGCGCTTCATCAAAGATCACCAGTCCGAATTGATTTCCGAGCCGTTCCTGATGCCGAAAAGCCGAGGCATAAGTCGTCACGGTAATCGCCCCAATTTCGTAAAATCCGCCGCCAATCAGACCAATTTCGGCGTTAAAGGTCGAAAGCAAAAGATCATACCATTGATTCATCAAATCGAGCGTCGGGACAACGACCAGAGTTTGCCGTCCGCACATTTCAATCGCCATCGTTGCAACGTGAGTTTTGCCAGCCCCGGTCGGCAAAACGATGACTCCGCAACGCTCGTATTTTCGCCAATTTTCGATGGATTCAGTTTGAAAAGGGCGCGGTGAGAGTTGAATTTTTTGCTTAAAATCAAACTTTGCGTAACCATTGGCTGCGTCCTGGTAAGGGATTTTGTTGGCAATAAACTCTTTTATAATATGACGATAGTGAAGTGCCGGAGCACGGAATTGTCGCGTCCGAGTGTCCCAGATAAAAGCATTCGGCACGGAATCGAATTCGCTTGCGCCTTCTAAAATCAATGTCCCTGATTCAAATTTAAGTGTGTACATTTTATAAAAAATGTGTTGTAAAACCAATGCTTTGAGCAACTTTGACTAAATGCTCATCGCCCGATACAAAGTCTTTCCCTTTTGGTTTCTCTTTACACCAAGCCAACGCTGTTGCGAGTTGCAAACTATCAGCGGCTTTCATTTTGTGTTGGGCGGGAAAAGTTCTAGCAAGTTCTTTAATTCTAATGTTTGGCTGAATTTCTGTCCAAACTTTTTCGAGTATTTCAAGTCGTCTTTCGGCGTTTAATCTTTGTTGAAAGGTAATTTTGTTTTCGCGTTCAATTCTGGCTAACGCCGAGCAGATTTCCACACTTGTTGCCCACCAAACAATTTTCTGCGAGAATTGCCTCCATAATTTTCCGCTGGAGATTGAACGAGGCTCATTGGTGCAAAGAGGAACTAAGGCCCTACTATCCCAAAACGACATCAGAATTTTGACTCCTCGCGTTCTTTTACAATAGCTTGAATACTTTCGCTGTCTGATAGATTTGTCTCTTCGGCAAACAAATCTTCAAAAAAGTTATCAGGTAAATCTTTGACAGGTTGTTTTGCCTCAAAATCTTCAATAACCTTTTCCAAGGCGAGTTCAACCGTCTCACTTTCATTTTTTGCACCAAGTAAATGCTTGACTGTAACAGCAACAGTTTTTCCATCTAAATCCATCAAGAATGCACTTGCACCTTTTAATGTTCCGCCTGATTTAAATTTTGCGTTATTTGTTAGTAGCACTTGTTTTGCATCACTAAAAGGCTCAGTCACCCAATTTTGTCC
>JANOEF010000168.1:0-1590 GCA_031413075.1 Acidobacteriota bacterium
GAAAGTCTGCAAACGAAACTTCTCGGCCGGGTTTTTTTACTGGCCGGAAACACCAGAGCCTTACAAAAAAGTTTGAGATTTATTGATTCAGATCTTAATCGGCACTGGACTACTAAGAATATTTATCAAAACGAACCCAACCTCAAAAAACCGTCCGAATTGAGCGAAGACGAGGAGCAAAAAGAACTGCTCGAAATTTTGCATCTGGTTATCCGGACAGCGGGAAGCGAGGTTTATGTGCTTGATCTGCATTCGACCTCAGCCGACGGAGCCCCGTTCGCAACGCTTGGCGACACTCTCCGCAATCGTGAATTTGCCCAAAAATTTCCGATCACGATCTTGCTCGGAATCGAAGAGCAACTAGACGGCACGATTCTCGAATATCTCAACAATCTCGGCTGTATCACTCTCGGTTACGAGGCCGGACAGCATTTTGCCGATTCGACCATTGATAATCACGAAGCCTTAATTTGGCTGGCTTTGGTAAATTCGGGTGGTTTAAGAAAAGCGGATTTCCCAGAGTATCAAAAACATTTTGAAATACTCGAACGAGCCAGCGGCAAAGGGCGTATCGTTGAAATCCGTCATCGTGAAGTCGTTCAACCGGAACTTGATGGTTTTGAAATGAAACAGGGCTACAACAATTTTCAGCCCGTCCGCCAAGGCGAAATTCTAGCCAAAAATAATCAGGGCGAAATCAAAGCCGGCGAAACCGGAATGATTTTGATGCCGCTCTATCAAAAACTGGGTAATGACGGCTTTTTTCTGGGACGCGAAGTGGCGCCGTTTTGGTTGTGGCTCTCAAAAGTATTACGAAAATCTCATCTGGTAGATTTGATCCACCTCTTACCCGGAGTCAAAAAACATCCGACCGAAGCAGGAACTTTGATCGTCAATACCCGCATCGCCAGACTTTTTCCGCTCCAGGTATTTCACTTGTTAGGCCTCAGAAAAAGGCGAGAAAATGGTAATCAGTTAGTTGTCAGTCGCCGCCTCTATGATACCCGCAGTCCGTTTACGACAAATAGCTGAAGCGAAAAATTAGATATTTTAAATAATTCGTGCTTTTTGTTTCGTGAATTGCCGTCTGCTTTAGCTAACGGAACTCGCAATACATTGAAAACAGGGCTTGAGCCGAATTTAATAAAAAATAGAAAAATTCCGATTAGCTTTAGCTGAAGCAGTGCCTTCGGCGGATGATTGATATTCATATTTAATCTGGCTAAAGCCTGGTATTTAAGCAATTACAATCCTTCAGCTAAAGCAGACGGCAATTTAAAGAAAACAGACACAAATTATTTACAGTAACAAAAATTATCCAGTCGCCGCTCGTTTGAGTGAGCGTAAGGCACTGATAGCGTTTCGTGCGGAGCCTTTATTTTACTTACTCGTCTGGCGCAGATTGATTAAATTTTACCTGAGTTCGGGAGAGAATTATTTCCCGAAATAAAACCAGAAAAAAGGGGGCGCCGAAGTTAATTGAAATTCAAATCACAACTGCCCTCGGCTTGCGATTTTCTTTGGTCAAAACTTTGGCGTCCCCGGTCTTTACAATTTTTCGTCAGCTTGGAGAATTTATCGAAAAATTGT
>JANOEF010000169.1:0-22294 GCA_031413075.1 Acidobacteriota bacterium
TGAAAATAAAATAGACCACTGTTCCAATTATCAGAAAGCGAATTCCATAAATAGATTCGGTCCACTTTTCAATGAGAGTGTTAATTACAATAAATCCGCTCATCGCCATAAAAATTATGGCCGCCAGGATTCCAATGATTGATTTTTGTTTGATCAAAACAAAATAGCTGGCAGCTGTTAGGAAAAAGAAAGCTGTATCAACAAAAACAACAAATGAAATGAGGTTAGAAAATGTTTGCAATAAAATCAGCAGAAATATCGTCCAAACTGATTGAAAAATGATAGCCCACAACGGTGTTTGATATTTGGGATGAATTTCGGCGAATTTTTTGAAGAACAATTTGTCTTCCGCCATCGCAAAATAGATGCGCGGAGCAGTTAAAATATAAATTCCAATTGTTCCCAAAACCGACAAAATTATCAAAAACGAAACGAATTTTCCGCCTAAAACCCAAATTGTATTAATCGCCTCGGAAGCGACCATTTTCGAGGCGGCAATCTGCTCAATCGGTAAAAACCTGAGATAGGCAATATTGATGGTGAGATAAGCCAGACAGACAATGGCAATCCCCAAGATCAAAGCTTTTGGCACAATCTTCTCAGCATTTTTCACTTCGGCCGCGACAAAAGTTGCGTGTTGATAGCCGCCAAACGAAAAGGTCACCCCAATCAGAGCCAGCCCAAACGCCGAAATTAAAGACAAATCACTCGCGTTTGGTCCAAAGTCGGTGTTAAAAAAATTGACCTCGTGATTGGTACCGAAAAAGATTCCCAGGAAAACAACAAATAATATGCCTAAAAGTTTCGCCGAGGTAAAAAGGCTGGCGAAAAAGCTCCCGAATTTGACGCCTAAAACATTCATGATCGTCAATAACGTAATAGTCAAAACGGCAACAATTACCTGGGCAATATCTGATAATGGAATAAATGAACTCAAGTATGAAGTAAAAACCAGACTGAGAGCTGCCAATGAGCCCGTGTTGACCACCACTAACATTGACCAGCCGAACAAAAAAGCCGGAAGTTCGCCAAAAGCAGACTTGAGAAAAACATAAAACCCGCCAACATGGGGAAATTCGGCGGAGATTTTGGCAAAAGTCAGCGCACCGCAAATCGCAATCAGTCCGCCAAGCATCCAGACCGAGAGCATTAAGCCTTCGCTCGGGAGATAACCTGCAATTTCAGATGGCGTCTTAAAAATTCCCGATCCGATACTTGAACCAATAGCAATCATCGTCAAACTATACAGACCAATTTGTTGTTTTCGATCATCTCTCATAATTTTCATCTGCAAACGCTAGACTTCAAAAATGACTGCTACCTGAGTTTACCTGTCACAAAACCCGGGCGAACTTCCATTTCTTTTACTTCCCAGATGACAGCGATTTTTTCGATGGCGACATAGGCGACTTTTTCTTCGTCACGCAAATATAAAATACCATCCTTGACGTTGACTACCTCGCCGCGAACGGCGGCGCCTGTCCCACATGAAACATCAACTTTTTTTCCCATTAACTGGGTTAAAAATTCTTGCATTTTTTGACCTCTTTTTGATTTAAGTTTATAAACGTCCGGCGTGTAAAGCTAACCGACCCTGAGTTGCCCAACGACTTTGTGTCACTTTGTTTGAAACAGTGGTGACGCTTTGTTTTCGATTATTATGCAGCACGGCCGCGATCATCGCCAAATCTTTTTCGACTTCGGTGGCTTCCCTTTTCTCACGTCTTTCCTGCCAACGCGGAATAAAACCAGTGTCAAGTTTGCCTTCGATAAACTCCGCGTCTTCAATAATTTCGCGAAAGAACGGTAAGGTGGTCTTGATTCCTCCGACTTCGTATTCCTGTAAAGCCCGGCGCAGGCGGCCGAGTGCCTCTTCACGATTTCGGCCATAGACGCAAAATTTCGAAATCATCGGGTCATAGTAAATTGAAATTTCCGAGCCTTCGTAGATTCCGCCGTCATCACGAACACCGTTCCCACTCGGAACTCTGAGCCGCGTAATTTTGCCGGGACTCGGTAAAAAATTATTTTCTGGATCTTCCGCATAGACCCGGCACTCAATCGCATGTCCGTTCATTTGGATATCCGACTGGGAGAAAGAAAGTTTTTCGCCCCAGGCGACCCGAATTTGTTCGCGGACCAGATCAATGCCGGTGACAAGCTCGGTGACCGGATGTTCGACTTGGAGCCGGGTGTTCATCTCTAAAAAATAAAATGATTTATCCAGATCCGAAACCAAAAATTCCACCGTTCCCGCGCCAACATAATTCACGGCTTTGGCCACCTTAACGGCGCATTCGCCCATTCTGTGACGCAACACCCGATCGTTAATCGGCGACGGACATTCTTCGATAACTTTTTGATGCCGCCGTTGAATCGAGCATTCTCGTTCGCCGAGGTAAACGTGATTTCCGTGGGAATCTGAGAAAATTTGAATTTCGATATGCCGTGGCCGAACGATTCCTTTTTCCACATAAACGGTCGCATCGCCAAAACTTGAAAGAGCTTCGGATTGTGCCGTTTCAAGGGCATTTTTAAGCTCGGATTCTTCGAAAACCAGCCGCATTCCTTTACCGCCGCCGCCCGAAGCCGCTTTCAGCATGACCGGAAAACCGATTTCTCTGGCAATTTTCAAGGCTTCGTCGGCATCGTGCAAAGGTTCGGTGGTTCCCGGCACGATCGGAACATCTGCGGCAATCGCAATCTTTCGCGCCGCCATTTTTCCGCCCATTGATTCCATCGCCTCCGGCGGCGGGCCGATAAAAACTATCCCGCGTTTGGTTACTTGGCGAACAAATTCGGCGTTTTCCGACAAAAAACCATATCCCGGATGAATGGCTTCAGCCCCGGACTGCTGCGCCACCTCAACAATCTTTTCCCACCGCAGATAACTTTCGTTCGAGGGCGGATGGCCGATATGAAAAGCCTCATCGGCCATCCGGACATGCAAAGCATTTTTATCAGCTTCGGAATAAACCGCAACGGTTTTGATGCCCATATCGCGACAGGCCCGAATGATGCGGCAGGTAATTTCTCCGCGGTTTGCAATTAAGATTTTTTTGAACATAGTTTTGAGTAACAAACTCTCTGATTTTGAAATTATTGGAGTGTAAAAAATATTTTTGAGCTGACAGTTTATCAATCCCACCAAGGGAAAGAAAACAAAGCCGACTTTTTTATAGTCAAATCCGACATTAGATTCAACCGTTTTCAAAAAGGTCTCCAGCTCGTGGTCTTTCCAATAATCAAACTAATGAGCCGTTTTTACAATCACCTGATAAACGCCTTCGACCACTTTTGCCATCCGAATAAAGTCCAGTTTTTCGGCTGTATCGGCAGTTGTGTGATAATTTTTATTTCGGTAAAACGCGGTGTCGGTGACCATTATCGCATCATACCCAAAATTCCAATAGTTGCGATGGTCACTGAAATCTACGCCGGGAATAAAACTCGGCACATTCGACGAATAAATCGGCAAATCATTGGCGCTCTGCATGGCGGATTTGACGTTTCTCACTGTTAAAACATTGGTAAAGTTCCCGACGATTGAAATAAAATTTCCCCGATTGGGATACAATAGTTTAAGCCCGGAAACGGGATATTCCTGACTTCCGGGCTCATCAGAAAAATACCCGATCATTTCCAGTGAAATCATTAACCGGATTTTTTTATCTTGTTCATGCAAGGATTTGGCGTGAACATAACTCCCCATCGAATTGGTCGCAAAATATGGAGGTTCTTCCAGGGTGTAAGCCACTAATTCAACCATTTGAGACATATTTTCTCGCCCTAACAGATGTGCTAATTCAATCAATCCGGCGACCCCCGAAGCGTTATCATCCGCTCCATAAGTATCTCCGCAAGAGTCATAATGAGCACCAATCACGATTCGTTCCTTTGATTCTTGGCCGAAAATAGCGATGATGTTTCGATAGTTACGCCCATCCACTTGATAGACTTGTTCGGACACTTTGGCACCTGTTTTTTCAAATTCAGCTTTAATGAAATCGGCAGTTTGATTGAGATTGGCAAGATTTAGATAATTTCGCGGATAAAAGTCACCGGATATTTTTTCGATGTGCTTTTGCAATTGTTGGGCGTCAATTTTGGCCGAATGTTCAATTTTAGGCGCAAAAAATAAAGGCTGTGTCATCCAAAAACACAGTCCAATGATTAATCCTGACGCTAAAAACAACCCAATGAACACAGATTTAAATAACTTTCGTTCGGTTTTACTTGAATTTTGTGTTTGACTCATCAAACCAGAATAGAATTTGCGTGTTGTTTCGGGTCATACCGGACTCCGATCTTGGCCCCGGGAGCATATTTGACTAAATCGGTAATTTGTTCAAAAGCTATAATTTCCGAAGATTCGTAGTCAGCCCCGTGAACGCTGTATGAATAATACACGATCTCACCGGTTTCCATAACTTCGGTATCAATGATGGCACCATCGGTAATTCTGCCGAAGCGTCCAAGGTATTCTCGACGTTTGGCTTCTAAATCTACGGTTTCTTTTTTTCTAAAAATATCAAAAATGCCCATTTTTCAATCTAAAACCAAAGGTGGCTTATTATATTTTGCTCGTAATTTGTTAATTGCAGCCAGAATCGCCGGACGCTGAATAATTCGTGCCTCGATCGGACGTTTGCCCGGTATATCTAGCATTATCAGTCCGAGCAGGATGGTCAGTAACCCTTGTCCGGGAATTCCGGGCAGAGATAAAACAATGCCGAGGCAGATTAGTAAAACACCGAGAAAATTTTTCAAAATAACCGCGCCCCACCGCACTAAAAATGAGCTGTTGGGCATAAAATCCTGCTGATAATGCGGACTAAAATAATTTTCGGGAATTTTGACCATGACAATTCCAATGGCGGCAAAACTTAGAACGAACGATAACAAAAAAAGTCCGACTCCGAGGGCGACATTAGAAAATGTTAATGAATCCCAAAATCCTGACAACCATTGCATAAATCAAATTACCTTTTTTCTATTTCTTGGATCCGGCGCAGCTCGGCCCAGGTAAAATACATTCTTTGAATAAATGTCCAGAGCGAGCCGATTGCCAAAACCCACAGCACCTGGGGCATTCGGTTAGCAAAATAACTGGTCGAATCCCAATTCCAGGTGGAAAGTGCGCCAATTATAAAAAGCACAATTCTTTCAGGGCGCTGCAAAAATCCGACATTTGATTTGATGCCGAGGGATTCGCTCCGGGCTGTGGTATAACTAACCATCACCGAAAAAATCATTCCGACCCCGCCCAGAACGACATTTAAAATCGAATGCTGCGGCCTATTTCCGGCATAAAATGCCATTATCCCTAAAAAACAAACCATATCCGAAACGCGGTCCAGGGATGAGTCCAAAAATCCTCCGAATCGGGTAACATTACCGGTCAGACGCGCCACGTTACCGTCCAGCATATCAAACAAATTAGCAACTAAAAGTACAATTCCGGCCCAAAAGAATTCGCCTATCCCGAATAAGACGCCGCAACCAACGTTGATCATGACTCCGATGGTCGTCAAAATATTGGGATGCACCCCTAAAGACGCAAGGCCGCGCACCATCGAATTGATGATCCACATTGCTC
This sequence comes from Acidobacteriota bacterium, assembly GCA_031413075.1. Lineage (GTDB taxonomy): Bacteria > Acidobacteriota > Blastocatellia > Pyrinomonadales > Pyrinomonadaceae > JAIBCC01. Next base: position 5,600 of record JANOEF010000169.1, read on the forward strand.
CGCGTCCGATGCTTGCTCCAATCATTTCTTTAGTAGTCAGTAGTCGGTGGTCAGTAGTCAGCGATTCGTTTCAAATTCTAGTTTCTCATCTTAATTGGAAATGTAAAAACTGAATTCTGCCGACCACTAACGACTGCTCACTGACTACTGTTTATCGTGAATGGTAATTAAACTTTTGATTTCAAAATTGCGCCAGCCGATTTGGGTTTTGACTTTAACTTCATCGCCCTCTTCTTTTCCCATCAGAGCCTCTCCGATGGGCGAAACGGTTGAAATTAAACCTTTATCGGGGTCACTTTCTTCTGAAGTTACCAATTTGTAAGTTACTTTTTCGTCACGGTCAAGGTCAAAAACAACAACAGTTGAACCATAGGCGGCGCGATCGGTCGGAATTTTCGACATATCAATTGATTCCAGCTCACCAATCCGGTTGCTCAATTGGACAACCCGGGCCATCACGATCTTTTGCCGTTCAAGCGCCGCTTTATATTCGGCATTTTCGCGCAGATCGCCATATTCACGGGCCTTTTGAATCTCTTTCGGCAATTTGAAACGAAGTTCCTCTTCGAGATCAGCTAATTCTTGTTGTAATTTTTTTCTAACTGCTTCCATAAAAATTAAGTTTAGCTTCCAAATATAAAAAGTTCAAAGTTCGTTATCAAACTCTGAACTTAAAATCAATAATTCCCACAGAATTTTACAATTTAGCTTCATTCGGAGCGGCAAATGAAATTCCGATATCGCGGGCTGTGCGGACAATTTGCCCGTCCACTCTGACCGTTTTGATATTCTCGATGGCCTCCAACAAAGGAACTGTAATGACTTCGTTACTTTTGAGAGCCACCATCTTGCCGGTTTGTCCGTTAGCCAACGCACGCACCGCACAGGCTCCGAAATTTGTGCCTAACATGCGGTCAAAAGCGTTTGGACTCCCGCCGCGCTGCAGATGCCCGAGCACCACACACCGCGATTCTTTGCCGGTCTCGGCCTCGATTCTTCGACGCAGGTGACTGCCGACTCCGCCGAGCCGCAAGGCTTCTTTGTCCATATAGATCGGTTGCGTTCCGACCTCGACGGCGCCTTCGGCAATGACTATGTTGGTAAATCGGGAACCGGTTTTTTCGCGCTGCTGGATTTTGGCCAAAACTGAATCAAACGAAAAAGGGATTTCGGGAATTAAAATCACATCAGCACTTCCGGCCAAGCCTGAATGAAGGGCGATCCAACCTGTATTTCGGCCCATGACCTCTAAAATCATCACCCGGTCATGCGAAGCGGCAGTGGTGTGCAATCGGTCAAGAGCTTCGGTCGCAATATCAATCGCCGTCATAAAACCAAAGGTCAATTCAGTAGCCGACAAATCGTTATCAATCGTTTTCGGAACCCCGATGACCGGAAAATTTCGCCGGTTAAATTGTTCGGCAATGGCCAGTGTACCTTCGCCGCCGATCACAATAAGTGCTTCTATTTCAAGTTTTGCCAGGTTTTTAAGGGCTTCCTCGACCGGCATTTCGGGGAAAGTCGGTTTGCCATTAACGACTTTGACAAAACTTCCGCGATTTCGCGTCCCGAGGATGGTTCCCCCGCGTGGAAGAATTCCGCTGACGCTTTTCATCGTTAGTTTGGTGACTTTGGGCTCGCCCAAAATTCCTTCAAAGCTATCCTCGATGCCGATACATTTCATCCCGAACTCGCCAATCGCCGTCCGCACTGCCGCCCGAATCACCGCATTCAATCCCGGAGCATCTCCGCCACCCGTTATTATTCCGATTGTTTTATACATAAACCGACCCTTTCAGAAAATAAAGAAAGATTATAGACTTTGTCTGTTTATAAGACAAAGTTAAAAATAAATAATTCTGCCGGGATTTAACATTTAAAACCAGCTTTAAACTTTTGCCTTTCCTGATATTTTGGCTATTATTTTTAGTGTGAAAATCTTAGTAACAGGCGGCAGCGGTTTTTTAGGCACACATCTCATAAAATTATTGGGGGCGGATGATTTTTCGCGCCGTTCAAACCTCGATATTTTGAATCTCCATGATGTTTCGATGGTAGAAGATTACGATGTGGTCGTCCACCTGGCGGCTTTTTTGGATAAATCACCCGACAACGCCGAACAAACATTTTTGACTAACGTTGAGGGAACGGTCAATTTATTGCGCTCAATGGCGTCCAACTCCGTCTTCATTTTTGCTTCGACTAAAGATGTCTATCGGCATTATGCTGACAATTTTGAAGAAGTGCCCGAGCGCTGCCTGACCGAATATAGCCTGCACTCGCCGCTTGAATGGTCAAAACTGATTGCCGAAAAATATGTCGAATATTACGGACACCAAAACAATTTTCGAACCTGTATTTTTCGCCTTTCAACGATTTATGCGCCGCACAGTCCGGGTAACACACCAAACTTTGTGACGCATTATGTGGACGCCGTCAATCTCGGCGAAACAATTTCGCTGCCGGCTGACGGGAATCCCAAACGTGATTTTCTTCACGTCGAGGATTTGGCCGGGGCCTGTCAAGCCTTTATCAACTCTGAGGTCAGACACGGGCTTTACAATCTTGGCGGAGGATACAAAAATGCCCTCACGTTGCGCGAATTGGTCAATAAAATCGAGCAAGCCGTCGGAGCCACTGCCATCATTGATGAAACTGCCAAAGTTCCCTCGCCGGTGCCTTTTAATTATGTTTCGGATCTTTCCAAAATTGAGTTTGAGTTAAAGTGGAAGCCGACTATTTCAATTGATGAGGGACTTAGATCGCTGCTCATCTGAAACTTATCAAGTAATAAACTTGTTTTAGCGAAAGTGCAAAATGAAAATCGTGGTGCGAGGAACAAATTGGATTGGTGATGCCGTCATGCAGATTCCTGCCTTACGCCAATTGCGCCGTGTTTTTCCGGACGCCCGACTGACTCTGTGCACCAGGTCGTGGACCACAGGCATTTTCGAGGATGCAGATTTTATTGACGATATTTTAACCATTGAACCGAATGAATCTGTTTTCAGCCAGGCTCAAAAATGGCGCGATGGACAATTTGATTTAGCAATTTTGTTTACTAATTCATTTCAGACCGCTCTCATTGCCAAAATGGCAAAAGTCAAAACTCGGCTTGGGTATGCCAACGAAGGACGTTCGTTTTTGTTGAGTAAAGCCATCGCCAAACCGACCTGGAAAGATGAACGCCATGAGATCTATTATTATTTAAATCTCGCGGCTGAGGTCGAAAAACATTTTCAGCTTGCGAAAACACCGGAACCAAATCCGCAGTTTGACCTGGCTGTTTCAGACTCGCGAAAAGCCGAGGCACACGAAATTTTAGCGAACATTGGAATAGATTTCTCAAAAAAATTGATTGTCTTTTGTCCGGGCTCGACCAATTCGCGGGCCAAGCGCTGGCCGAGCGCCAGTTACGCAAAATTAAACGACCGACTCCAAAGCGAACTAAACTTTGCAGTAGTTTTGATCGGTGACCGGAGCGAACTTGACGTTTCAGGTGAAGTTGTTGAAAAATCAAAGATCAAACCGATTGTTTTGACCGGAGCAACTTCTCTGGCAGAATCAACTGCCATCTTGAGTATCAGCGATTTGCTGGTTTCAAACGACACGGGTCCGGCCCATATTTCGGCGGCTTTAGGAACCAGAACGATTGTCATTTTTGGTCCGACCAACCCGAAAACAACCTCTCCGATCGGCTCCGAAATTTTCCGGAAAGAGGTTGAATGTGCCCCCTGTCTGTGGCGCGACTGCCCGATTGACCATCGGTGCCTGACGCAAATTTCGGCCGATGAAATTTTTGCAAGGATCCGAGAAATTTTCTCGACAAAAAAGTAAGATGATCAGAAACAGTTCAAATCAAAAATGTGTCTTTATTGACCGCGATGGAACCTTGATCGAAGAAGTTAATTTTCTTCATCGGGTTGAGGATTTACGTTTTTTTGATTACACCGATGAGGCCGTTAAACTATTGAAAGATAACGGGTTTTTGATTATTATTGCGACCAATCAGAGCGGCATCGGTCGTCAAATCTATACCGAATCAGAGATGCATGACGTCCATCTCGCGATTCAAAGTAAACTAACCGAAAAGATCGATGCGTTTTATTTTTGTCCGCATCTGCCGGACGCCGGATGCAGTTGTCGGAAACCAAATCTCGGAATGATCGAACAGGCCTGCGCGGATTTTGAAATAGATCTGGAAAATTCCTGGATGATCGGGGATAAAAAACTCGATGTCGAACTAGGTCTTAACGCTAAACTCAAAACTGCTTTGGTTTTAACCGGTTACGGCGAAAGTCACATCGGTGAGTTACACAATCAGCCGGATGTGGTGGCTCAAAACCTGCTGGATGCGGTGTCCGAAATTTTGAAAAATCAGCGCTTGAATTCTGTCGTCTGATCCGGATCAAGCGGAACGGGCATACTTCCGACTGATTTCAACGTCAAACCGTCGCGCAAACAGTATTTCAAACTTTCATCGGTATAAGTGCTGTGACATTTCGGGCATTGTTTGATGGAAATTCTGGGACGGCTCGGTTCATTTGGAGATTGATTGGACGCCTTTTGATCGGTGTTTTTGGGGCGGACCGAGACGAAATAAATGGCGGTCACCAAAGCGCCGAAGATAAAACTCAAGAGTGCCGTTCCGGCTAATAACAAGTAAAAATAATAGTTCGCTGAAACGAGTTGCGGCTCCGGCGTTTTGACGGCCGATTGCCAGAGCCAATAAATAATCAATAAATAACGCATCTCTTCAATTCTTTCCGGTTGAGTTGTAACTGTTCAGTGATGAAGCTTATGTGCTCCGTCCAAAATCATCTGCTAATCGCTCAATATCATCTTCGCCGAGGTAATCACCCAACTGGACTTCAATGAAAATCAGCGTTTCCGCACTCGAAGGATTTTCAACCCGATGGGCCGCTCCGAGCGGAATATCTATGCTTTCGCCTTTTTTGACTAGAATTTCAACCCCGTTTAATGTTACTTTAGCAATGCCGCTCGTCACGAACCAATGTTCGGCACGTCGGGCGTGTTTCTGATAGCTCAAACGCTTATTTGCCAAAACTTCAATTCGTTTAACTTTATAACCGTTCCCTTCGTCTAAGACATAAAAACTACCCCACGGGCGTTGGTCAAAGGTTGGCGAGTTGTTTATTTCTTGTTTCATTTTCATAAAAATTTTAGGTGAACTGAGAATATAAATATAAGCAGTAATGCAAAATCAAGAAAGACCGAAAACCGAATGTAGTCAATAGTTGGCCAGGTTTTCCTGATTTCCAAAATGTCGGAAAACTTTTGCTGGCCTGTTTAGAGAACATTGATTCATCAAATCCGACTCCCATTTTCACATTTTCAAAAACTTAACCTCAATCAAATTAAATACAAATTATGTTTAGTTTAGATGAAAAAAATTTGCAAGCCAAAGATGGATTAACAAATAAAATCCAACTTTTAATTATTGGACGATTGTTGGTGCTTTTTTTACTTCTGCTTGGGACCTGGGTCTGGAATAGTGGTCATCTAAAACTATCCTTCAACGATTTTCCGCAGAGCCTTTTTTGGGTCTTTTTAATTTTTGTCGGATTTACCATTGTTTATTTTTTTATCCTCCGACTCAATAAAGAGTATGATTGGCAGATTCGGATTCAGTTTTTGATAGATGCCTTGTTGATCACCTGGCTGGTTTGGCGAACGGGTGATTTATCATCGCCATATATTACACTTTATGTTGTCTTAATTGCCATTTCGGGCATGTTTTTGCGTTCCCACGAAACTCTTTTGTTGGCTGTCACCTGTATCGTATTTTTTGTCCTACTTTCGGTTTCAACCGTTTCTTTATGGATTGATTCATTCGGAACTGCTCAGACAACCCCCAGAATGATTCAAATTTTAGCCTTTCATATCGTAGTTTGTCTGGTCGTCGGGATGCTCGCTTCCCGGCTCTCGGAACGCCGCCATTCGGGCGACCAAAAGCTGCGTGAAACTCAAAAGACTCTGGTTAATTTGCGTGCTTTACATGAAAGAATTGTTGAATCCATCCGCTCAGGCCTGATCACCACCGACTTAGAAGGCAAAATTTACACTTTTAATCTGGCGGCCGAGGAAATTACCGGTCATCAAGCCGAAATAATGAATGGTAAAAACATCACTGCTCTCTTGGGAAACATTGAAAATGCGATAAAAAATTCCCTTGAAATTCTGGCTCAAGGCGAACATCCCCCTCGTTTTGAAACCGATATTATCACGCCCGAAGGGTTTGCCGTTCATATCGGATACGGAATCTCACCTCTTTTTGACAATAGCGGTGAAACTTCGGGTTTAATTATTACTTTTCAGGATTTAACGGATATTCGCTCGATGGAAGAAAGTGTCAGACGTAAAGATCGTCTGGCAGCTGTCGGACGGGTAGCCGCCGGTTTGGCTCACGAAATCCGCAATCCGTTAGGGGCCATGCGGGGCGCTATCCAAGTTATGCAGTCGCACATTCCGGCCGAATCTACCCAAGGATCGTTAATGGAAATAATTATGCGGGAATCAGACCGGCTCAATAAAATCATCACCAATTTTCTGACCTATGCCCGTCCCCGGGTCAATAATTTTTCCGAAGTTGATATTCGTGAATCAATGAACGACACCATTACCCTGCTCAAACATAGTCCTGACATCGGGGAGAATCATCTTTTAGAATGCGAGCTCCCCGAAAACCCCGTCCATATTTCGGCTGACCCGACTCAGCTCAAACAAATCTTTTGGAATCTGGCGCGAAATGCCATCCAATCCATGCCGAAAGGCGGAAAGTTAAGCGTAAATTTACAAAAATCAATCAGTAATCGAGTCCAGATTATTTTCCAAGATACGGGCTGCGGAATGTCTCCTGAGCAAGTCGAACAACTTTTTGAGCCATTTTCCTATTCGACCACCGGAGGGACTGGACTCGGCCTTTCGATCGTTTATCAAATCATCCGTGACCATAACGGAACCATCAATGTCCGCAGTCAGGAAGGCGTCGGAACGACCATCACGATTGACCTGCCGACCGAAATTCGGATACATAATCCTTTGCTCGAAGCCGAAAAGATTAAAAATAGCGGTCAATCATCTCGTTTAGAGAACTTTTTAACCATTAAAAACGAATAAAAACTATTTTTCTCTTGAATAACTAGGTTGTTTTTTGTGACAATAGAAAGGCAGACATTTTCTGTCAGTCATGCACACCACCCCGATTCCCAATAGTTGAAAAAAATCCAATGGCAAATTTATTAATCGTTGACGATGAACAAAGTTATAGACAGCTTTTGAGCCTCGTATTTGAGACGGACGGACATCAGGTAGCAACCGCGATGAACGGCCGCGAAGCCCTCGAAGTCCTCGAAACAGAAGTCACAGATTTGGTTATTTCCGATGTCCGGATGCCTGATATGGATGGAATTTCGCTTTTGCGTGAAGCCCGGGAACTCTACCCCGATATCGGAATGATCATGATGACCGCCTTTGCCACCGTTGACACGGCACGGGAGGCTTTCAAGCTTGGGGCGGATGATTTTGTGCAAAAGCCGTTTGATGTCGAAGAACTGAAAATTATTGTCAAAAAAACACTCGACAAACAAGAGTTGATAGTCGAGAATCGAGCCTTCAAACGGGCCCAACGTGAAAAAGGCAGTATCAAAAATATTGTCGGGCGTTCCGAAAAAATGCAAGCCGTTTATCAAATGATCGAAACGGTAGCCGAAGTTCAATCAACCATTTTAATTACCGGCGAAAGCGGAACCGGAAAAGAGTTGGTTGCCCGGGCCATTCACGATCTCAGCCCGCGAGCCGAAAAACCTTTTGTCTCCATCAATTGCGGCGCATTTACCGAAACCTTACTCGAATCTGAACTGTTCGGTTATGTGAAAGGTGCCTTTACCGGGGCTAACGTGAACCGCAAGGGATTGTTTGAAGCCGCCCACAAGGGCACTATTTTCCTGGACGAAATCGGCGAAATGTCCCCTGCCATGCAGGTCAAACTGCTTCGTGTGCTTCAGGAAAGAAAAGTCCGCCCGGTCGGTGGTCACGAAGAACTTTCGATAGATTCTCGAGTGATTGCGGCGACTAATCGGGATTTGAAGGCGATGGTCAAAGACAGTTCTTTCCGTGAAGATCTTTTTTATCGAATCTCGGTCATCCCGATTGTGTTGCCTCCCCTGCGTGATCGCAAAGAAGATATTGCCGAATTGGTCGTTCATTTCATCAACAAATTCTGTCGTCAAACCGGAAAGCAACTTTCCATTAGCGCCAAAGCCTCGCAATTGTTGGAAAATTACGCCTGGCACGGCAATGTCCGCGAGCTTGAACATACGATTGAACGGGCCGTAGCCCTGGAAAGAACCGAAGAAATTCAACCTGAAAGATTGCCCGAGCATATTTCTAATTACAATCCGGCTCGCATTAACGCCGAATTTGAATTTCCCGAAGAAGGCATCAACTTTGTCGCTCATATCGAAAATTTAGAAAAAACTTATGTGGTGGAGGCTTTGAGCCGAACTCACGGAAATCAAACCAAAGCGGCCGATTTATTGAGAATTCCGGTCCGTTCGCTAAGGCACTTACTCGATAAACACAGCATTCGCACGCTTTCTGCACAAATGCGCGGGACCGGCGAGTTATAAATGCGGGGGGTAAAAATTTTCGTTTACCGAGATTCGTTGATTATCAAAAAAAGTTAAGCACCAATGCACAATTAACCATGGCCAATGGACAATGAAGAAAACCCCAAAACCCAAGTTAATTAGCTATTTGCAAACTTTTCTTGATTTTTCATAAGGTCGTCAAACTTTTGCTGACCTGCTTAGTAAAACAAAGAAGAAGCCTGCCGAAAAGAGAGGGAACAAGTTTTTCGCCCTCACTCCCGGTAGGTTTTTCGCATGTGCAAAAAGGGGGTGGCAACCAACAGTCAAATATCAACTTTGACTCTGCTTCGATAATCAAACAGGATTTTGCATTTGATCTGTGGATTTGATTATTGGTTGTGATAAACTCATCGAAAAAAAGCTTAAGGAGAGTCTATTTTGTCCACAATACAAGAGATTGAGCATGCTAAACACGATTATAAAATTTGGCAGGTGATTGGAGCATCATCCGCCGGAACGGTCATCGAATGGTATGATTTCTATATTTTCGGTAGTTTAGCCGCCACTATTTCTCCTCTGTTTTATCCCAAAGGCAACGACACTTTAGCGTTAGTTGCCTATCTTTCAACCTTTGCGGTGGGATTTATCGTGAGACCTTTCGGAGCTCTCTTTTTTGGACGCATCGGAGATTTAGTCGGACGAAAATATGCCTTTTTAGTCACGCTTTTGCTGATGGGCGGCGCCACTGCGGCCATCGGATTTTTGCCGACTTATGAATCTATCGGAATTTTGGCCCCAATCCTCCTGATTGTTATTCGCATTTTGCAAGGACTGGCCCTCGGTGGTGAGTATGGCGGCGCGGCCGTTTATGTGGCCGAGCATGTTCCCGACGATCAACGCGGCTACTACACCAGTTTTATTCAGATCACCGCCTCGCTTGGACTCCTGATTTCGTTAGCAGTTATTATTGGAATTCAAAATTCCATGTCGAAGGAAGATTTCAGTGCATATGGTTGGCGAATTCCCTTTCTGCTTTCGATTTTCTTAGTCGGGATGTCGCTCTATATCCGCTTAAGAATGAAAGAATCTCCGATTTTTCAGCACATTAAATCTTCGGGCATGGCCTCGGCTAAGCCTTTGGTCGAGGCCTTTACCAACAAAGAAAATCTGAAACGAGTCCTGATTTCTCTCTTTGGGGCAACTGCCGGACAAGGCGTAGTTTGGTACACCGGACAATTTTATGCCCTGTTTTATATGCAGACGGTGTTGAAAATTGAAAGGATTCAAGCCAGCTATATCATCGCGATGGCGATTGTTTTGGCGATTCCCCTGTTTATCTTTTTCGGCTGGCTTTCTGATAAAATCGGTCGCAAACGAATTATGATGGCCGGTTGTTTGCTGGCAGTTTTGAGTTACTACCCGATTTATCAGGGAATGCAGCATTATGCCGGAAATAATGTTCAGGCGATCCAATCAACACTTGACCCGATTACCAAAGAGCCGAAACTTTCACCCGTCACTTTCTCAACCGATGCCAACGGGCAGCAAATAGCAACTCCGGTCGAGTCCGCGCCGTCTCCGAATTCGACGATGCTGGTTTTGTTAATTTTCATTCAAATGATTTGGGTAACAATGGTTTATGCGCCGATTGCGGCATATTTGGTCGAGGCGTTTCCGGCCAGGGTTCGGTACACCTCGTTGTCGCTTCCGTATCATATCGGAAATGGTGTCTTCGGAGGCTTACTGCCGACCATCGGGCTCTTGCTTTGCGCTCAGACAGGTAACATTTATGCGGGTTTATGGTATCCAATGATTATTGCCGGCATTACTTTTGTGGTCGGCTCATTTTTACTTCCCGAAACTCATGATGTCAAGATTTGGGACGAACTCGAAGACCGACGCGAACACGGATTGCCCGAACATCCGGAACTTGAAGGACATCCCGAACTTAATCCCGATATTGAAGGACCGGCTTAAGTTTCGATTTGGGATTGGGGATTTCGGATTTGGGATTGGCTCAAATCTCAATTATTCGTAATTCGTAATTTGTAATTCGTAATTTGTAATTCGTGTTGCCTTTTGCGTCCTTACACCTGTTTGTTAAAATTAAAACCATTATGTCCGAATCAACAACTATCCAATCAACCCAAATCGAAACTCGAATCTTTCCGCCAAGTGCGGAATTTTCCGCAGCCGCCCACATTAAATCTTTTGAAGAATACGAAAAACTTTATGCCGAGGCGGCCGAAAATCCGGAAGAATTTTGGGCGAAACAAGCCGAAGCCCTTCATTGGTTTAAGAAATGGGACACCATTCTGGAATGGAACGAACCTCACGCCAAATGGTTTGTCGGCGGAAAGCTCAATATTTCTTATAATTGTCTGGATCGGCATTTGACCACCTGGCGCAAAAACAAAGCCGCCATTATTTGGGAAGGCGAACCGGGCGAAATTCGCACTTTGACCTATTTGCAACTCTATCGCCAGGTCTGCAAGTTCGCCAACGTCATGAAAAAATTGGGGATCACCAAAGGCGACCGGGTCGCACTGTATATGCCGCTGGTTCCCGAACTGGCAATTGTGATGCTGGCCTGTGCCCGCATCGGGGCAACTCATACCGTAATTTTCGGAGGCTTTTCAGCCGATGCGATCCGCGATCGGGTCAATGACGGGACGTGCAAAATGATTGTCACGGCTGATGGCGGTTTTCGGCGCGGAAGCGAGATAAAGTTAAAACCGGTGGTAGATGAAGCCGTCGAACAATGTCCGAGTGTCAGGCACGTCGTGGTTTTCAAACGTACCGGGACTGATCAAAAGATGAAGATCGGACGCGATCACTGGTGGCACGAATTGATGCAGATTGCCGATGACGATTGCGAACCCGAACAACTCGATAGCGAACATCCACATTTTATTCTCTATACATCAGGCACGACCGGCAAACCCAAAGGGATTCTGCATACGACGGGCGGTTATCTGACTCAGGCGACATATACCGCCAAAATGGTCTTTGATCTGAAAGACGAAGACGTTTATTGGTGCACGGCTGACATTGGTTGGATCACCGGACACACCTATGTCACCTACGGCCCGCTGTCGAACGGGGCCACCGTTTTTATGTATGAAGGGGCGCCGAATCATCCTGAACCGGACCGTTTTTGGCGGCTGATTGACCGTCACAAAGTGACGATCTTTTATACTGCGCCGACCGCTATCAGAGCCTTTATCAAATGGGGTGAACAACATCCTTTGAAACACGATTTGTCGAGTCTGCGTTTACTCGGAACGGTTGGCGAGCCCATCAATCCCGAAGCCTGGATGTGGTATCACGAAATTATCGGAAAAGGTAAATGTCCGATTGTTGATACGTGGTGGCAGACGGAAACGGGGGCGGCGATGATTTCCCCGCTTCCGGGGGCGACACCCACAGTTCCCGGCACCGCCACCCGACCGTTACCCGGCATTATAGTGGACGTCGTCACTAAAGCCGGAAAATCTGTCGGCGTCAACGAAGGCGGTTATCTGGTCATCAAACATCCTTTTCCGTCAATGCTCCGCACACTCTGGGGCGATGATGAACGCTACAAACAAACCTATTGGTCGGAAATTCCCGGTTGCTATTTTGCCGGTGACGGTGCGCGGCGGGATGAACGCGGCTATTTTTGGATCATGGGACGGGTTGACGATGTCATTAATGTCAGCGGACATAGATTAGGAACGGCAGAAATCGAATCGGCTCTCGTTTCACACGGGTTTGTGGCCGAGGCCGCCGTAGTTGGCCGCCCGGATGAATTGAAAGGTCAGGCCATCGCCGCCTTTGTCACGCTCGAAGGCGGACGGGTTGGCACAGACGAACTCAAAGCCGAACTCCGCGCCCATGTTGCCCACGAGATCGGCTCGTTGGCCAAACCTGATGACATTCGTTTTACCGATATGTTGCCAAAAACTCGTTCCGGCAAAATTATGCGCCGTTTGTTGCGCGAAATTGCTTCGGGCAATGCGGTGGCCGGCGATGTCACGACTTTAGAAGATTTAAGCGTGTTGGAAAAATTAAGACAAGATGAGGAGTAAACTAACTCCTCATCTCTGATTTGTGTAAAAGCCACGCCGCCAGTGCAAAAGAGCCTTGCGAAAAAGTTCCAATTCCCTGTTTTACCCATTGCATCGTCACGGTTTGGTCTCCTAATCCGCCTAAAACTACCGCACAGATCGAATTAAAAATGAATAATCCAACCGCCAGCCAGAGTTGTTTTTTGGATGAACGTAGAATCAATTGCAGACTCACCAAAAGACTGAATAAGGTAGTCATGCCCAACAGCACAAAAAACCAGGTGCGGGTTTCTTTGACGAAGGCAAAATAACCTGCCGTCCCGAGCGACAAACTAATGAGCAAGACAGGAGTCAACCAGTAGGTGGTCGGCTTATTTTCTTTTCCCCTGCGCCACATGGCCCAGGCCAAACAAATAAATCCATTCGATAACAGCACAAAAAGGCTGTTATTGAGCCACGGCACATCGGTTTGTGAACTTGCCATCAACAGTTTCCAACAGACCTTAAAGAATCCTCCGAGGGTGATCAAAAGTCCGCCGAAAAATGCGAGTTTGCCGCAAATTTGGCATTCAGACCAAACAATTTTCCCGACAAAAAACAAACCGATCGCAAAAAACACAACCAGCATCAAATCCTGCACCGCCAGCGGTAATGAAATTTCTGAAAGCAACATAATTTTTAAACAAAGAACTCGGTCATCATTTCCGCCATTAATTCCGGCGATTGATCGCAAATGTAGGTATTCCCATTTAGTTTTCGCATCTCTCCATTTTTCAATACTTTAAAGCTCGGTTTCAACGAATTTTTGAGCGTGTCCTGATCTCCGGCCGTGACCAGAATCGGGCACTCCAGCGCCGTGATTTGAGTTTCAAAATCGTGATTGAAAACGGCAAAATATGCCTCGTGATAACGCTCTCCGGCAAGTAAATTCAATAAAAATTCTCGATGAATGAGCTGCACATCCGCCCGCTCATCTTTAGCTTTGAGACGTTCCCAAAGATTTTGTAAATGTGATCCGTCGGACTTGATCACAATCGGTTGAACCGTTTTTTTGAACGCTTCTTTTTGTTCGATGGTCAGATAGGGCGGACCCGACAGAATCATCTTTCGGGCAAATGGGCGGTCAAACTCCATCTGCACCGCGATTGAGGCTCCGGTGTGATGTCCAAAAACAAAAGGATTTTCAAGTCCGAACTTGTCAGAGGCTTCGCGCAAACTTTCAGCGTAAATCTGCATAGTTGCTGTCTCTTTCGGAAAATCCGATCCGCCAAACCCGAGCGTATCAGGCGCGAAAAGGTAAAATCTATCCGCCAGACGCACCATTATTTTTTCGTACATGACCGAACTCGAAGCGGTTTGATGAAGCAATAAAACGTGCGGATGGTTTGAGTTACCCGCAGTTCGATAATGAATCAATCCAAATGAAGTTTCAAGATAGCCCCTTCCGATTTCTGATTTTGGATTTTGGATTTTGGATTTCATTTTTTTTCGCCCAATTTTGGAATATTTGGACGTTGAGTCGCCAAACAAACGGTTTTGATATTGGTATAAAACTCCGCCCCGAATTCGCCGCCGTCACGTCCGAAACCTGACTGTTTGATTCCGCCAAAAGGGACGCGAATATCCCGAAAAAGCGGTGTATTGACCCAAACGGTACCGGTTCGCATGGCCTTTGAAACTCGATTCGCTCTTTCCAGATTTTCTGTCCAAACATAACCTGCCAGACCAAACTGAGAATCGTTGGCGAGTTGAATTGCTTCGGCTTCGGTTTTGAATTTTTTGAATACAGCAACCGGTCCAAAAATTTCTTCGCGAGAAATACAGGTCGCCGAAAGTCCTTCACCAAAAACTGTCGGGCGCAGGTAAAACCCTTTACTTAGTCCATTTGGACGATTGCCTCCGGCTAACATCTCGGCACCTTCGGTTGTGCCCTGTTCAATGAAATTTATCACCTTCCGATAATGATTCTTTGAAACTAGCGGGCCGACCTCGGTTGATGAGTCCAATGGATTTCCGACTTTAATATTGTTGGTTCTTTCGACAAATTCCGCCACAAATTTTTCGTAAATTGATTCTTCGACTAAAATCCGTGATCCTGCCAAACACTGCTGACCGTTATTGGAAAAAATCCCCAACAGAGTTCCGTCAATCGTTCGATCCCAATCGCAATCGGCAAAAACAATGCTGGCGGATTTTCCGCCGAGTTCAAACGATAGTTTTTTGACGGTTTGGGACGCGAGCTTCATCACGATTTTGCCCGTTTCGGTTCCGCCCGTCAGCGCCAGAGCATCCACCCCGGCGTGGGTAGCCAGAGTTTCGCCGGTTGGCTCAGGCAACCCTTGAACTACGTTCCAGACTCCTCGGGGCAAATCGGTTTCTATAACCAATTCCGCCAGCCGCGAAGCCGAGAGAGGAGCGGTTTCCGAAGGTTTGAGAACGATTGAATTTCCGTAAGCAAGAGCGGCGGCAATCCGCATCGTCGAAAGTGCGAGCGGCGCGTTCCACGGCGATAAAATACCGATGACCCCGACCGGTTCGTGCGTAATCAGGTTCGAGTGCGTGTTTTCCGATTGAACCAGTTTATCGGATTCGTGTGTCGTCAACTCGGCAAAATAGCGAAAATTATCAACTGCCCGAAAAATATGCCGTCCCCGGGTTTGGGAAATCGGAACGCCTGTATCGAGTGTTTCGAGCATCGCCAATTCGTCCGCATTTTTTTCGATGACCTCGGCAATTTGCAGCAAAACTTTCTTTCGGTATGATTTTAACCCTGCCGACCAAACGCCGCCGGCAAATGCTTTACTTGCCGCATTAACCGCCGAATCAACATCCTTCGCACTCGCTACAGCGACGTTTGCCAATACTTCTTCGGTGGCCGGATTAATAGTCTCAAAAGTTTTTCCGTCCGACGATTCAACTGTTTTTCCATCAATCACTAACGGAACTGTTCGGCTCAAAAAATTTTCGTTTGAAGTCATAATTTTCTCTGTTTATTAACCAGGCAATTTTTTGCTTTCTAAATTCTCAATCCGGGGAATCATCGCCATCACCACTAAAGCCGACACAATGTGCATAAAAGCCGCAATCCAAAAAACCGGCGTGTATGAATAATTTTGCACCAGCCACCCGACCAACGGTTGAAACAACATCCCTCCGAAACTCCCGGCAGCCCCCGAAAGTCCCCACACAAAAGCGACATCTTTGGATTTAAACAAATCCGCCGGAACGGTAAAAAGAGATGACGACTTTATTTGAATGGCGAACATCCCGACAGCAATTAAAAACAAGGCGCTGGACGGCGATTCTGCCGAACTGGCCAGCAAAATCACCGGAACGATCAAGGCTCCAACCCACATTACAATTTTTCTGGAAGCATCTACGGTTCTCCCTTTTTTAATCAGATACCCGCATAACCAACCGCCGAACAAGGCGCCGATATCCGCCGCCAGAAAAGGTATCCAGCCAAAATATCCGATGTCTTTGATCTCAAACTTTCGGACGTCGGTCAGATATTTCGGCAACCAAAAAACAAAGAAATAAAAAGCTCCGTCGCAGACGAAACGTCCGAGCATCAAGCCCCAAACTTCTTTGTATTTAAGGAAATAATGCCAGGGCTTCGGAGGTTCTCTGACTCCAATATCGTCACGGTCAGCCGTGATCAACGCTAATTCGTCATCCGTGATGCGTGGATGATCTTCGGGTTTAGCATATATTAACTGCCAGGCAATGAGCCACAAGAATCCGATGGCGCCCGTCACCACAAAAGCCACTCGCCACCCGTAGTAGAAAACCAGAAACGCCACCACCGGCGGAGCAAGTATTGCCCCTAAACCCGTTCCGGCATTGATGATCCCCACCGCCGTGGCCCTTTCTTTTTTTGGAAACCATTCCGCAATCGCCTTGAGGCCTGCCGGATAATTTCCTGCTTCGCCCACGCCCAGTAAAAAACGATAAATCGAAAAACTCATCAATCCGTTTCCGAAAGCATGGAGCATATTAGCGATTGACCACCAAATTATCGAAAGCGAAAAACC